>JALRFC010000053.1 GCA_023253875.1 Candidatus Kapaibacterium sp. | reverse complement strand
AGAAGCGACCATCTTCACGATAGATTCTCTCTCTGCATTGAATGGACATATTTTTGGTCCTGACAATGATGGCGCAAGCTCTCCACTACTGATGAAAGGAATCATCAAAACTGAACGTGGCGAGCTGGGACGTAGAATATTGAGTGACTTGAGTATTTCAGCTGTGGCTGAAGATTGGCTTACGATCAATTCACTCACATTACAACAACCTTCATTGCATTTTTCATTGAAGCACACTGATTTTGATGGTACATTTTCCGGATTTATCGGTGATGATGTATATGCAGATATTGCCACGACCGCACTGTTCACAGACACATCATTCACCTATGTTTCTGATAGATTCAATATTACCTATGGAAAACTCACGTGGAATAATGCAGGTACATTGAAAGGGAAATTTTCCGGAAGTGGGATGTATTTCGATAAAGTCGCTTTTCACAGAGATGGCGCTGAATCCATAAAAGCCCAGGGCATGATTTCTGAAAAAACATTCAAGAACATGACGATTGCTTTGTCCAATTTCCCATTGAAAGATGTAAAGAAATTGGCATTTCTCCCTGAGGATATACGCGAAGTACTTTCAACATTACGTGGAAATGCAAGAAATACAATCATCACAGCAGAGGGATCCTTTGCAAATCCACAATTCTCCTGCATTGGAGCAATTGATAGTATTTACTATAATGATATCGCCGTTGGCAATCAGCAATTCATACTTAATCATGCGGATTCAATGATAACAGGTTCTGTAGATGTGACTGATCTACGAAATGCCGGTGTGAAGACGCTCAATATTGATATTGAACAGATCCCTTATAATCTTGCAATTGGTAATAATCAAGAGCCGATGAGAAGAGATGAACCACTCGTTGTCATTGCTCAAGCAAATGGCCTATCCATTGCAACTATTGCTCCATTCATACCCGGAGTTTCAGGTCTAAAAGGAAAAGCGGATGCAACCATCACATTGGGTGGTTATGCTCCTGATGGAATCAATTATGGAGGAAAAGCTACCATTCGAGATATGTCCTTTGTTCTCGATGCAACGAATATCCGCTATTCAGCTGAAGGGAATATATATCTCAAAAATGCCACAGCACGATTGGATAGCATCTTTGTTCGGAATGATCGATATGATTTACAGAATGGCGAAGCAATTGTGACCGGTAATCTCAATCTATACGATATCATTTATATCAAGAATTTTGATTTGAATATTGTGTCCAAACAATTATTGGTCTTGAGTGATGCATCTGCAAGTACAATGCCTGCGATGTATGGTAAATTCACGATTGCATCCGGACAAAACCCGCTACGATTTTATGGTACATTCAAAAAACCATATTTGCGTGGCGATGTAAAAGTCATGCAGGCATCAATCACCATGCCTCCTGAGCAAGAACAAGTAACCGCATCAGGCGTTCGATATACAGTCTTAAATTCTGAACAAAGACAATTACTCCATGCGCCTGATAATCCCGTTACAGATTTATTCAAAGCTTTGTCGGAAGCCGGGATTTCAAAAAAAGAAGCAAAGCAACAATCCAAAGACATCGGAAATGAAGGTATTGATGAGAATGAATTATTGCGAAGAAAAAGAGCAGGATTCAATGACTTATTGGATTATGATTTGAATGTTCTGATGCCCGGTAAATTTCTCCTAAAAATGATTCTAGGAACATTTGAAGAAATACGGGCAAATGTTGAACCAACGAATAAACAAACAGCATTGCGTTTTCAAAAAGAAGCATTCAAACTTCCCAGACTTTTTGGTGAAATCAAATTACTCGAAGGATCACAATATAAATTTCTCAAAGTATTTGATGCCTCAGGAAGTTTATTGTTCAATACCGGAGAACTCACAAATCCAACATTGGATTTACTTGCTGTGTATAAAGGCCAAACCCGATATGATGATGTCTTGGAAAATTTCAGAGTCATCATGAAAATTACCGGTACGAAAAATCTACCGCAAGTTTCCATCACATGGGAAAGTAATGGCATTGAAGCGACAGGTGATTCGGCGCAAATCAGAAATGATGCCCTCATGAAACTTATTGTTGGAAGAACACAAGCTGAGTTATTTGGTCGAGGTTCTGCAGGTGGTGGTTTAGGAACCAGAGGATTGGGCGATCAATTATCCAATTCACTCTCTGCTGCTGCATCGCAATTATTCTCAGGACTGCTTGAAGGTACTGGTTTGCTTACAAATGCAACAATCAGTTTGCAAGAAGGATTATCTGATTTATCACAAGCGCGCTTGAATCTAAGCGGACAATTATTCAGCGATGTTGCTTGGCGAGCCGCCGGAACAATTGGCGATTTATCAGGAAATTATGAATTCAGTGTGGATGTTCCCATCACGATTCTAGGTGATTATGATGCACTTCGCAATTTGCTTTTGCAATTGACGAGGGCATCGGCACCTGCAAATGCGATTTCCACCAGACAGCAAAAAGAATGGGAAATGAAAATTAGTTGGCGCTATGCATTTTAATCAAAGACAATCATGATTGTATTACAAGATGTACATAAATCTTTCGGACCAAAACATGTATTGCAAGGAATCAATCTCGAAATTCCAAATGGCAAGATTACTTGCATTATTGGAAAATCAGGTTGCGGGAAAAGTGTTTTGCTCAAACATATAGTCGGATTGCTCACACAAGATTCCGGCGAAGTACGCATAGATGGACATTCCGTTGCTTCTATGTCACAAGCAGACTTATTTGACATTCGAAGAAATATCGGTTATGTATTTCAAGGAGCCGCATTGTTCGATTCTTTGACTGTCTATGAAAATGTCATCATCGGATTATATGAGCATGGCGAACGTGATATGGATTTGCTCAATAGTGAAGCACGTAGAGTTTTATCGGCAGTTGGTTTACTTCCTGATATATCAGAAAGTGGAACAATGCATTTTGAAAAAGAATATGCATTGCTCAGTGCGAAAAAACCAAGTGATCTCTCCGGTGGCATGAAAAAGAGAGTAGGTGTTGCAAGAGCACTAGTTGGCAGTCCATCCTATATCTTTTATGATGAACCAACCACCGGTTTGGATCCCGTCAATTCCGAACAGATTGACAAAATGATCCTTGAATTATCCAAAAAATTATCAATAACATCCTTGGTCATCACGCATGACATGTTTTCCGTGTTCAATATCGCAGACCATGTAGCAATGTTGAATAATGGCAAAGTTTGTTTTGAAGGAGATGCTCATACTTTGCAAATAACTGAAGATCCAATCGTATCCGAATTCATCAGTCGTTTTCAGCCTGATGCTCGGATGCAGTAACTGTGAATTCACCACTTTGTTTCATAATCATAAGCTACACATGACAAAGCGTACAATCAAAAGAGAAGATGCTCTTGAATATCATTCATCCGGAAGAAAAGGTAAGATAGAAGTCATACCAAGCAAATCCGTATCAACACAATATGAACTTTCACTTGCCTATTCACCCGGCGTCGCCGAACCCTGCAAGGAGATTGCCGAAAATGAAGAAATGGTCTATGAATATACCACCAAGGGAAATCTCGTAGGAGTTATTTCCAATGGAACGGCTGTGCTAGGTCTCGGCAATATCGGTGCCGCAGCAGGTAAACCGGTATTCGAAGGAAAAGGCGTGCTCTTCAAGAAATTCGCTGATATAGATGTATTCGATATTGAAATTTCAACTGAAGATCCTGATGAATTCATCAATACAGTCGTAAATCTTGAACCAACTTTCGGTGGAATCAATCTTGAGGATATCAAAGCACCCGAATGTTTTTATATCGAACAAGAATTGCAGAAACGCATGCAGATTCCGATCATGCATGATGATCAACATGGCACAGCAATCATCAGTGGTGCAGCTTTATTGAATGCACTTGACATTCAAAACAAAAACATCGATGAAGTGATTGTCGCCGTAAGTGGTGCAGGCGCAAGTGCAATTGCATGCTGCAGAATGTATGCGAAACTTGGTGTAAAAAAAGAGAATATCTATCTCTGTGATCGTAAAGGTCTCATCTTCCCTGGAAGAGATGCAGACATGACCGAGACCAAAGCTGAATTTGCAAATGGAACCGGACCAGCCGATTTGGCAGAACTCATGAAAACTGCAGATGTTTTTCTCGGACTTAGTTCTGCGGGTCTTGTCAGCAAAGAAATGATTGCATCCATGCCACCAAATCCAATCGTCTTCGCACTCGCAAATCCCGATCCTGAGATTTCCTATGAAGATGCATCGTCTGTCAGAACAGATATCATTATGGCGACCGGACGAAGTGATTATCCGAATCAAGTCAATAATGTGCTTGGCTTCCCTTTCATCTTCAGAGGCGCTTTGGATGTACGTGCAAAAGCTATCAATGATGAAATGAAAGTTGCAGCGGTCTATGCACTTTCCGAATTGGCCAAAGAACCCGTTCCGGACTATGTGGTTCGAGCATATGGTGGTGATCCCATTATCTATGGCAAAGAGTATATCATTCCAAAACCACTTGACAATCGAGTCCTCCTCTATGTTGCGCCGGCTGTTGCAAAAGCTGCCATGGAAAGTGGCGCGGCTCGTTTAACTACTCTTGACATTGATCACTATCGCGTGCAACTTGAATCTCAGCAAACCAAAGTGCGCAGATTTATTGCCGGTGTCATCAATGGCCTACAAAAAGCCAAGAGCAAACAACGCATTGTCTTTACCGAAGGTGATGATAGTAAAGTATTGCGTGCCGCGGAAATCATCGTACAACTTGGAATTGCTCAACCTATTCTCATTGGTGAAACATCCAAGATTCATAATCTGGCAGAAGAATTCAACATTGACTTGCATGGCATTGAGCTTATTGATGTATTGAATCTTCAACATTTGGAAGAATTTGCCACTTTGCTCACTACAAAGAGACAAAGAAAAGGCATGACAATGAATCAAGCGAATCGTATTGTTCGCAGACGCATTGAATATGCAGCAATGATGCTTGAAACAGGCAGAGCTGATGGTTTGATTTCCGGCGTAAAATTAAATTATGGCGATTCCATCAAACCTGTTTTGGAAATCATCGGCACGGATCCTCGATATTCAAGAGTCGCAGGGATTCAAGCGGTGATTAATAAAAAAGGTGATACATATTTCTTTGCTGATGCAACAATCAATATCAATCCAAATGCCGAGGAATTGGCTGATATCGCCATCATGACTGCCGAAGCGGCAAAGCGTTTTGATATGACACCGAAAGTTGCCATGCTTTCATTCAGTGATTTTGGTTCTTCAAGCGATGCATCGGCAATCAAGATGCGCGATGCTTCACGCATTGCGCGAGATCGTCATCCCGAGCTGATTGTTGATGGAGAAATGCAAGGCGATACCGCTATTGGTGGAGAAAAAGCAGTTGACCATTATGCATTCAGCGCAATTCAAGGCGATGCCAATGTGCTCGTTTTCCCTGATCTAAATGCAGCAAATATTTGCTATAAACTTATGTCCAAAATGGGAGAAGCAGAAGTCATTGGACCAATTCTTGTTGGTATGAACAAACCGGTTCATATTTTGGATCGCAGCGCTGATGTGAATGATGTTGTGAGCATGGCTGCAATTTGTGCCGATGAGGCATTGGCCAAAGTGAGAGGACTCTAATCCATGTTCACAAGAAGAATGATGTCAAGGATTCTGGAGCAATGTTGTGTTTTGACATTGCTCCTGATCATTCTTCAGGGATGTGCAAATCCATTGCCACCCTCCGGTGGACCACGCGATACCGAACCACCAAGGATTGTGCGGACGGTTCCACTTGATAAAACAATCAAGTTCGATGCGAAAACAGTTCTTATTGAATTCAGTGAATATGTTGATCGAGCCAAAGCACTTCAAAGCATCATGATCACACCTGCAGTGAACTATGAAGCATCATGGAGCGGAAGAGAACTCGAACTTGAATTCATGGAACCATTGCAACAACAGATCACCTATGCATTGTCAATCGGTACAGACTATGCAGATTATGCGGGCAATAGACCAAATCAATCGCATACTATCATTTTTTCAACGGGACATTCATTAGACTCAGGGATGATTCAAGGGAATATCTTGGGACAATCCGCAGGTGCATATGTATTTCTTTTTCCGGTGAAAGACTCGGCTTCCTTTGATCCTTGCAAACAGACGACGCCATATAAAACACAAATTGGTGCGAATGGACAATTCACATTCAATGCATTAAGAAATGGAATATATCGCATCTATGCAGTACAGGATATGTTCAAAGATGGACTCTATGATATCGGAACGGATGGTTTTGCCATGGCGACAAGAGATATTGTTATTCCATCTGAATCTCAATCCATGTCAATGAAAGTAAGAGCCCCGGAAGATACTGTGTCTCCAATGATTTCATTGGCTACTCGCATCGAATCAGGAATACTGGAAATTCGATGTACCGAGCCTTTAATCCCTGAATCAATCAATAAAAATGGATTTTCTTTATGGGATAAAGAAGGAAAAGCAATCAACATATATTCTGCATATTCACAGTATCAGAAGTCGAGGAATATCCTTTTGGAATATGATATTAAGAGTATTCCCATGAAATTGTCAATCACAAATGCAGTAGGTCCTAAGGATAGCGCAGGCAATGTGCTCATGGACACTACTGAACAAAGAGAAATTGAAACTCGAGAACAAACCGTTCTCGCACCGAGTATTCATTCTCTATCAGTAAAGGACAGTGCAAAGATTGCATTAAAGCCTAACATTGAATTGATATTGACTCATTCCATAGATCTCAAGCAATTGCAAGAATCCATCACACTCAAAAGCGGAGCGAATTCCTTCCCTTTGAATATCTCTGCAAAGGCTGACAATCATGTCATCATTCAGCCGGCTACCGAACTTGCCGCGGATTCTTGGCATGTATTTACAATTCAATTCAAAGCAATCAAAGACAAAAGAGGGAGTTTATTTCAGGATACCATCATTTCAATGAAATTGAAAACCACGGATGAAAAAGCCAATGGAGCAATAAAAGGCGAGGTGATGGACATCGTGACCGGCGGACCATATATCATCATCATCAAAGATCAAAAAGGCAATCAATTCACGCATAAAATTGAACAGAAAGGTCCATATATACTCTCCAATATTCCTGTCGGTACATATACCATGGATGCATTTGAAGATAGAAACAATGATGGCATGCATGATTTTGGATCACTAAAACCATTTCGATTTTCAGAAAGAATCACACACAGAACAGAGACAATAACCGTGCGTCCACGTTGGACCATGGATGGCATCAACATACAATTCCGAGAACCATGAGAACTTATATCTTCATTCTTTCACTCATTATGTCTCCCATCCTCTTAGGAGACACATTGACTGTCAGTCAAGCTATTTCAGTTGCACTCGATAAATCATATGCAATACGCATTGCAAAAAATGATGCGGATATTGCCAAGGTCAATACAAGTTATGCTGCTGCAGGGATGCTTCCCTCCATAACTGCATCTCTCGGAAGAACCGGCGGTGTGAATACCATCAATCAGTCTCTCTTGAGTGGTCAAGAAATCAATCGAGAATCAGCAGGTAATTCCGGTACAAATGCGGGAATTGCACTCAATTGGACATTATTCGATGGATTCGGGATGTTTGCTTCTTATGATCGCTTACAGACACTCAAGGACATTGGCGAATTACGTCTCAGAGCTTCAATGCAACAAACCATCGGAAATGTCTTGAGAGCATATTGTTCCATGGTGAGAAATCAAGCATTGATCAAAGCAGCAATCGAAAGAGTGAATCTTTCCAAAGAAGGATTAAGGCTTGCAAGTTTACGATATTCAGTGGGTAGATCAGGAGAGCAAGAGCAATTGCAGGCAACAGTTGAAATGCATGCAGATAGTGTTGCTTTAATCCGTCTCAAAGAACAACTCAGACAATCAAGACTTCAACTCAATGCTACATTGGGTGGATATCAAGACACTACCTATGTTGTGAGCGAGGAATTTCCTTCACTCACAATCACCAATGAAATCATGAATCCTGATATCATTCAACAACAAAATCCTGATGTATTGGCAGTCAAAGCAGGGACCATCGCAGCAGATGCAATGCTCAGACAAATGGAAGCAAGAGCATATCCCACATTGTCACTCAATTCAGAATATACTTTCAATCAAGCAAGCAATGATGGTTCATTTGTCGTATCAAGCAGTGTTCGAGGAGCAAGCTTTGCATTGACTGCTCAATATTCATTACTTGATGGATTTAGACTTGGTCAACAAATCGAAGCTGCAACAATCGAAAAAAAGAATACGGAATTACAAACTGAGCAAGTACTGGAAAACTTGCGTACTTCACATGCAATAGCCAAGGGTGCATATCAAACCGGAAAAGCGATTGTGTCAATGCAAGAACAAAATATTACCATTGCTGAAAAGAATGCATCAATCGCACTTGAGCGATATACACAGGGTGTGATGAGTAATTATGATTTCAGAATCACCTCTCAATCAGTATTTGAAGCACGTTCAGCCATGGCTCAAGCCAAATTTGAAATGTCCATTTCAGCCCTTGAACTCTTACTGTTGACAGGTTCCATTACAGCATTGATGCAATAACAGTGAATATCCATTATAGAAATATTGTCCTTCTTCTTCTACTCTTTCCTTTCATCCATTTGATAGGAAAAGGACAGGACTATTTCCCAAAGGTATATTCTTCCAAAAGAAAAGTACAAGAAAAATCATTGATTCACGATAAGCGATTCAATCGCTTTATCGAGATCTCAAGATCTTCGATTTTATCAGGCGGAGTTTCACAGATACGCATATCTAAAGACATGGATGTGCAATCAGGAACGATTTTGTCATTCCCTTTTCCGATTGAAGATATAGCATCCACCGGCAAGCAATCAATGTTGATTGCCGTGGCAGGACAATATGCGCGCATCATGCATATCAAGTCAAGCGGTAAAATCATTGCGACAGACTCCATCTCTTTTCCAAATAGAAGAGATACCATGCATTTCATCTTGGCAAATGACTCAATGGCATTTGTGCGAGATGGAGACGATATTCTTTCCTTGAATCTTGGTCCGAATGAAATCACAACACAGATAATTGCAAGTCAAGTGTTGGCTGTGGAATCGCATGCTTCGGGATTCCACTGTATTGCTAGAAGAGCGGGTGGTCTCATC
>JALRFC010000052.1 GCA_023253875.1 Candidatus Kapaibacterium sp. | reverse complement strand
AAGAAGTTCGCGGCTCAAGAATTACACAGCCGTACAAAACTGCACGGGTAGCCGAAGCTGCACAAAAAGTAACTGATAGGCTTGTCAAACAAAAAACGGAATTGGCTGAAATTCAACGCCGTATTGCGTACCTCAAGGACAACAACAAACACAAAGTTGCTGGCCGTCTGACAGACACGTTCAAAGACTTGCAAGGCAAAGAAGCTTTGCTCAAAGAAAGACTCAAGAGCACGCAAGCTACGCAAAGCAAAATAGTCAGTGTTGAAAAAACTGCTGAAACACTTGCCAGCAAAGAAGCGCAAAAGCAAGCACTGAGCAAAGCTAAAAAAGAAGATCTCCAACGTGTGGCCAAAAAATACTTCACACAAGATTCTAGAACGATTCTTCAATATATGCCCAAGCAGAAATAAATATCTTCATTTTGATCACACATAATTGAAAACATATGAAACAGTATATCATTCTTTTCTCCATGTTCCTGACCCTGCATTCTGCATTTGGTCAAGGACTCAAATTAGGCGATAAACCGGGTCCTCTTCCCGCAAAAGAGTTTGCCTTTCCTAAGTATACCGAATTATTCCTTTCAAATGGTTTAAAAGTCTTTGTGGTTGAAGATCATGAACAACCCACAGTTACGCTACGACTCCAAATTAGAGGCGGAGAAGTTTCTGAATCAATTCCCGGAACAGCAGCTATGGTCGCAGAAATGCTCACCAAAGGTGCCGGCAGAAGAGATGCTTTAACCATTGCAAAAGAATTGGATGGAGTTGGTGCTAGCGTCAGTGCTTCTTCTTCAGGAGATATCACAAATGTAACCGGCGAGAGTATTCTCAAACATATGCCAATCATGCTCGAGGTTTTCTCCGATGTATTACGCTCTGCGACTTTCCCTGAAGATGAACTAGCCAAATTGAGAAAACAAAAAGTCTCTGAAGTGAAGCTAGAAAAAGCAAATGCAAATGCCATGCTTCAAGTGATGTCTAGAAAAATTGCTTATGGTGCAAATCACCCATCTGCTAGACATAAATCAGAAGCTTCTTACAATGCAATTACTCTTGATGAAATCAAGAAATTCTATTCCACATACTATCGTCCAAACAATGCAACATTAGCTGTGGTTGGAGATGTAAAGCCTGAAGAAATCAAGCCAATTCTTGAAAAGGCACTTGGAGCATGGACCCCCGGTGATGTCAATGAATTTCGTACTCCAAAAGCAGAACCAATGCCACAAGGCGTTTATTTTATCACACGACCAAGTTCCGTTCAATCATCTACTGCATTGACAGCAACATCAGTTCCCAATAATCATCCTGATTTTGAGGCATTGAGACTCGGTGCGAATCTCATGGGTGCCGGATTTTCAGGAAGATTATTCCGCACATTGAGAGAAACATACTCTTATACTTATACTCCCTATGCATATCTAACCAGTGGAAGAGATGTCAATCGTTATATCTGTGGTGCCGATGTCCGTAATTCAGTAACTGACTCAGCAATCAAAGTCATGCAAACTGAAATGACCAAAATCACAACTGAACTTGCACCAAAAGAAGAATTAGATTTAATCAAACGATTTGTGATTGGTCAATTCAAAATGAGCTTTGAAAATTCAGATTATGTGGCTGGCTTGCTACTCAATGCTGATTATAATAATCAACCAATCTCATATGTGAAGGATTTTCCAACAAGATTTGATGCAATTTCACCTGAACAGATGAAAAATGCGATGAGCAAACATGTCTCAAAGCTGTCAATTGTCGTTGTTGGTAGTCCTGATGTATTGGAATCATTGAAGCAATTTGGCCCGGTCTATGAATACACCAGCGATTTTGAAGTCAAAAAATCTGAAATGAAGAAAGTAGAAATGACTCCACAAGAGTTGATGGAGAAACATCGCAAGGCATTGGGTGGAATGGAGAATATCTCTAAAATCTCAACCTTGATTACAAGTGGAACTGCATCGTTTGACATGAATGGTCAACAAATGCAAGGCTCAATTCTACGCAAGCAAAAAGCCCCCGGAAAAGAAGTGACAATCATGGATTTCAAGATGTTCAAGCAAACAATGATGACCGATGGAAATCAAGCTTGGAGAATGATGGGTCCACAAGTTCAGGAAGTAACCGAAGCCGATGAAAAGCAAGGTATGCTCGACAATGCACATATTGCGGAATCTGCTCGCATGCTTGAACTCGGAAAGACATTGACAATCAAAGGTCAAGAAGGAAATGCTATCATCGTAGAAGCAAAAGATGCTTCCGGTGATATTGAGACGATGTCTTTTGATGCAACAACATTCTTGATTTCCTCTGTGAAGAAGACTGCAAAAGGTCCACAGGGTGATATAGAAGTCACGCAATCATATGCCAATTACACCGAAGTAGATGGTGTGAAATTCCCCGGAAAATTCATTATCGAACAAGGTCCGATTGTCATCACAATGGATGGATTGAAATATCAGATCAATCAGGAAATCAAAGATTCGGAATTCAAACCTGAATAATTGTTCAAACTTAGATGAACCAAGAATCCCCGCCGAAATGATATCAGCGGGGATTTTTTTATACTATACTTTTCAATTTATCGACTATTTTTCTGTGGGTCAGATCATAATGTACCGGTGTCAGTGAGACCCAACCATTTCGTACTGCTCCATCATCGGTTTCTATATCTGTTTCTTCCGGTACGCGATATGTTCCAACAATCCAATGATATTCTCTACCCATTGGATCCTTTCTGGAATCATAACTATCATCCCAATAAGAATTACTCAATCTGGTGATTCTCATACCTTTGATTTCTTCTTTGGGAATGGCAGGCACATTCATATTCAAAATTGTATCCAAAGGAATATCCCAATTCAGCATCTCTCCAGCAACCTTTGCAGCATATTCAGCAGCTACAGACATATCTGCATCAAGTGAAAAGGACGTCAGCGAAACAGCCAATGCAGGAATACCAATCATCATTGCCTCTGTTGCGGCTGATACAGTTCCTGAGTACATGACATTCACGGCAGTATTTGCACCATGATTGATACCGGAGACCACAAGATCCGGTTTGATTGTTAATAATGTTGAAACCCCCAATTTCACACAATCTGCAGGCGTCCCATTGACGGCATATCCAAAGAGATCACCATCTCTTTGAAATGGTACTGCTCGTAAGGGAGCACTAACTGTAAGTGCATGACCAACAGCACTCTGCTGTCTATCAGGTGCAATGACGGTAACACTTCCAACTTTTTTCAAAGCATGAACAAGCGCCAAGATTCCGGGCGAATCTATGCCATCATCATTGGTTACTAAAATATTCATATTAGGATCTCAGTGCTGCAAGTGAGGAAATGAGGTTTTTTTCTTCTTCAGTCAATCGTTCAGGAAAAACAATGTGAACCAATAAAAACAGATCACCAAATGTTTGGTCTTTACCATGAATTGGCATACCAAAACCCTTCAGTCTCAATTTTGTAGCAGGTTTTGTTTCAGGGGCGATTTTCACGGCGATAGTACCTTTCAAGGTGGTAAAATTAACTTGTCCACCCAATAATGCAGTATAAAGTGGTACCTCAACATCTGCTTCTAAATCCGAACCCTGAATTCTATAGATTTCATCAGGAGTAATATGGACTTTCACATGTATGTCATGTCCTTGACCGGAAGGAATATTAATCGTCTGACCATCTTTGATACCGGGTTTCAAACGAATTTCTCTTTGTTTTCCACCCGTGGTCAATTTTAGCGTACAACCGCTATATGCTTGTTGAAATGAAATCGTGGCCTGCAATTCAGAAGTGCTTTTTTGAGGACGTGCTGACTTTTGTCCCGCTCCTGCATTATTGAAAATCGTTTCGAAGAAATCCGAAAAACCTGATCCACCCGAAAATTGAGAAAAATCATTTCTGGAAGAACCCCGATTCTGCCATGCTTGCCAATCAAAAGGACTTCCCGCTCCTCCTTGATGAGAATGCGTATTCCAACTGGATCCAAGTCTATCATATTTTTCTCTATTCTGAGGATCACTTAAGACTTGATATGCTTCATTGATTTCTTTGAATCTTTCTTCAGCTTTTGCATCACCGGGATTCTTATCCGGATGAAACTGTTGAGCCAAAGTTCGATAGGCTTTTTTTATCTCTTCAGGTTTGGCAGTTTTTGTTACACCAAGCACTGAATAATAATCTTTAAAATCCATGATATAGGGTAATTGCTAAAATGGAGGGTGTTTTCTTGAAAAGTTCGGGCATATCAACGACTCCCGATAGAATTTGTTGTAACTGAATCGACAATATCCGATTATTTTCCATTGGTCAACTCAAGTTTTTTTCCGTAATTGTGACGGGGTTTATAATCGTATCCAAAAGCCAATGAAAAAATCCATATCAATTCATTCCATTCTTAGCTCTGTAATAGCATTATTGCTGATGCTCCTCTGTGGATTACATGATATCCATGCACAAAATGGAAAATCACAAAACAGCGCAATTTCAGGCTATGCAGGACGGTATTTTCTCATAGGCTTTATGCAAAATGAATTGATCATTTTGCCAGGTGGTATTCGATTGACCATACATATTTCCACCATAAGGCCGACTAGTGTTAGGATTGCGGGACCAATCACAGGTCCATCACAGTATTTGCAATTGGCAGGAGATACCGTCGTAGAAATCACGGTACCATATGATAAAGTGGAAATGTATGAGTCAGAAAAGATACAGTCAAAATCAATAGAAATAGAATCCGATCAACCAATCTCTGTTAGCGGGATAAGTAGTCAATCATTATCAACTGATGGATATTCGGCTATTCCTGTGTCAAAATGGGGTCGAGAATATGTCATACATTCTTGGCCAAATGATATTTACATGCATGATGATGACCCACAAGGTAAAATTCCCCGCTCGAGTGAATTCATGATCATTGCTTCAGAGGATAATACTGTCATTGAATTTTCACCAAGATGCACCACATTTGGCCAAGTACAGGCAGGCGAATCAACCATCATCACCTTGAATAAAGGGCAGTGTTATTTGGTTAAGTCGGACACCCTACCATCTGGCCAAGGTGATTTATCCGGTACAATAGTTCGAGGTGATAAACCCATCGGCGTATTTAGTGGTCATCTCAGAACTGCTATACCACTTGGTCTAACAGAGTTTGACAGCAAAAATCATCTCACAGAAATGCTATATCCCACCGAGCAATGGGGAAAATCATTTATCACCGTACCATTCACCAATGATGGTACCGGAGATTTCTTTCGTATTCATTGCATCGCACCGAATACAAATGTGACAGTCAAAGGATGGAATATTAATCAATCATTCAATTTGTCGAATCCTGGTGATTTCCGAACATTGAGTTTTATTCGCGATCCACTTCACATTGAATCTGATAAACCAATCAGTATTGCTCAATATATGACGAGTAGTTTTTCCTCAAATGAGCGATTGCAAAACTTTGATCCTTGCATGATGCTCATCCCTTCTACGGAAAAGTCGATCAAACAAGCCAACTTTCATGTCATTTCAAATCCTGCAACAAATCCAAAACAGTTTGCACAACATTTTATCTCTCTGGTTTGCTCTGAAGATGCTGTAGATCATATCATGCTCGATAATAGATTGATTCGGAATGCCATATCTAATTTTCCGAATCAAAGAATGAATGGCACGCAAATGTTTTATGTAACTGTGCCGGTCACACCAGGCTTCCACCACTTATCAACAATGGAAGGTTCATTTATAGCCGGGCTTTATGGAATCGGTTCTGATGATGCTTATGCATATCCGCTTGCTTTTGGAATGGTTCAAGGAGTAGATACAACTGCCCCCAAAATCAGTATAAAGGATTCATGTGGTAACATAAAAGGAAAAATCAATGAGCAATTGATTGATGATTATACAGGCCTCCATGATATTCAAGTCATCCGAGATTCAACTCAAAACATGAATTGGTCAATAGCCGGATTCAAGGAAGGAGATACAACATCAACTTTTTCCGGAAATGTGATCAATAAGTTAAAGGATGCCTCAATTGTCATTGAAGTAATGGACAATGCAGGCAATGTTTCGAGGATGCGATATGCGTATACCGCTCCAAAGATCATAATTCCTGATTCACTGTTCTTTGATAAAGTGATAATGGGTGATACGCAATGTAAAAGCATTGTGATTGTGAATCAGAGCAAAAGCAGCATACTGATCAAGTTCATGAAATTGGTTGGTGATACGCGCATCATCACTTCCAATCTATCAGCTTTCACCAATGCAATGATTGCACCAAATGATTCGATTCACATAGATGTCTGCTTTAGAGCACTTGCTGGATCTGATACTGCAAAAACATCGCTTCAGATACTTCTTGATTGTGGAATTTATAAGTCAATTACTATTAGCGGGATTATGGAAAACCCTGCTATTCAAGTTATTGGTCATGATTTCGGTACAGTTGCAATTGGAGACACCAAATCCGGAGTCATTCAATTGATCAATGCAGGTGGTACAAACTTCACTGCACAATCCCTTTCTGTATCGCTGTATTCGAGTATTTTCACATATGATACTGCTGGGATATTTCCGAGAATCTTCAAGCCGAATGATACCCTTCGTATTACGTGTAGATTTTCACCTTTGGATAGAATATCCTATACCGAAACATTCACCATCATGAATGATAGGTCATTGCCAAATCAAGCAGATCTCGAAGGCAATGGGGCTTCTCCCGGACTCGATGGATTTCTTATAGATTGGAAAACCCGTAGAATTGGTGCACAATATGATACCATTGCAAGCATTATAAATACAGGAAATGATATCGCAAGAGTCAGCATTGATGGTATGGCACACCTTGATTCTGTATTTCAACTTTCATTCCCCAATCAAAAGAAAGATACCATACTTCAGTCCAAAGAATCCATTGCTGTATTAGCCACATTTACTCCAAAAGATACTGTACTCTATCAATATCAAGGGAAGATCACTTACACTAATGGCTTTAGTAATGATAGTACGTCCTATACTCTCATTGGAAAAGGAAGCATGCCCGGAATTCAGCAAGACGATATCTATGTCGGTCGAATCACTGAATATTCAATAAAAGATACTAGCGGACACTTATTACTCTCCACCGGCAATGCACCGTTGACGATTAGAGGATGCTCTGTGATTTCAGGGGATATTACTTCCTTTACATTAGATACAACCGGTCTCATTAATACATCATTTGCTCCCGGAATGATACATAGTCTTCCCATTCGTTTCACACCTCAAAGACCTGGAAGACACGAGATAACAGTTGAGATACAGTCAGATGCAGGAATACTTAGTCCAAGCCCTGCTCTTACCCGCTCAATAATCTGGGGAGATGCCGATGCGATTGATACAATTGATGTAAAAATGAGTATTCCACCATTGGATACATTATATGCTTGCGAAAGAAGATTGATTTCAGCAAGAATTACCAATCATGGTAATGTCAATGTACAGCTGGATTCTGTGATTGCTCGACTTGAACAATCTCTCCAGGGAACTTCAGTCTCAATCACTTCAATGTCAGATTCAATAATTCAAAAGCGTGGAGGATTCATAACGATTTCTCTCCTTCTGGATTCAGAACTCTCAGGCAATGATGTTATTCATGTGACTGCATATCTTGCTGATTCAATTGCATTAAAAGAACAAATTCCCTTTATAGTCAGAACCAATCATATTTCCATTGATTCATCCATCGAGTCTCCTATTACCTATCTACCGGGTGATTCATTCGAATTGACAATCAAAGGTGAATATGCCGTCTCACCAAAAACAGACATTGGTTTTGAACCCATGATTGAATTATTGTATAACCCAGAAAGTGTGGATTGCAAAACCACAGAAACTCCATTTGACATCAATGCAAGCGCAGGCACCATTCGCATTCCGATGCAAATTGCAAATGGTTTGGGAAGATCAATGATGAATGCACAGACACAGGCATCGCTCAAAGGAGAAGGTACGTGGAATACAACACTAACATTTGATACATATTTGACAGATAAGCCTGATTCCATTCATATCATCCTAAGAAATAAAGTCTCGAATTGCATCATCGGTGATACTGCAAGTATTCCATTGATTTTGTCTGAATTCTGCGGAAAACAAATCAGAGTCGTGACAAAAGATCTTAAAGGACAAGGATTATTGAGTATTTTCCCTCATCCTTTGGCTGAGTCAGGGTATATTGGACTGCTCTCCAAACAAGATTCTTGGTACTCAATTGACATCAAAAACCTCTTTGGTCAAACCGTAATGCAAAATCGAGGTAATGTGAATGCCGGGTATAACAAAATTGCAATTGATGCCTCAACATTACCCGGTGGTAGTTATATCCTTATTTTTCAGTCAGTTAACATCCAATGGGCTGAACAAATCTTAATCTCGAAATAATGATTGTGGAAGAGGTTATCCACATAGTTACAGAAACATGGAAAAACCTATATTTTTTCTTGTCTAATGCCAAGTTTTCTATTAAATTTGGCTCGTTGTTGTGGTAGTTCTTTCTTTGATATAATCTAACCTCGGTATTGGCAATCATTTTCTACCCCTGATCATTGATTTGTCGTTTGTATCAGATAGCACTTACTCAACATATCCCTAAGAATGTAAATAACAAGATACTTTTACTGGCGAAAAGGTGAAACTCATGCGTCTTATGCGACTGTTCATTGCCCTAGCGGCACTCACTTTTTTCTTTACTTCCGATGCTTATTCACAAGCGGCTGACCCTCGTAAACCGCAAGCGAAGAAGTCTCCAATTTTGGTTGGTCCTGTTGCCGGCTATAATAAATCCATGCATTCCGGTGGATTTTCTTCAATAGCTGCTGATGCGAATTGCCCGACTTTTGAGACCGGAACTGAGAACGGTTATTACTTTGGTTTCTCACTTGAATATTTATTGGGTGATCCAAAGAATGCCAATTCATCTATCATCGCAAGAGCTGTATATGATTATCAGCCTGCCACATTCCAATTGGATGGTGATAATTACCCTTCAAGACCAATTGGTGGGTCTAATAATATCGTAAACTCTCAAATTGTTCATACTTCAGTGTTTAAGTATTCTTTGCTGAACTTCGAAGTAATGTATCGTTTCAATTTGCCTGGTACAATGCTTGGACTTACTGCTGGTCCACAATTTGGCATTCCAATGGGCGGTACACAAGAGCAGAGATATGAATTACAATTTGATGCAAATAATCCTGTTCAATTTGTAAAAGAAACTGAACCAGGTT
>JALRFC010000051.1 GCA_023253875.1 Candidatus Kapaibacterium sp. | reverse complement strand
AAATTTGTGTGATCTCTATATGCTTGATACGAGACTGGAAGGAAGGGATAAACCAATGGGAGCGAAAGACACGACGAGTTCTGCAATAGATACAGCACTCTGGCAAAGTACAGATCGCACCTTGCTCGGAAAGAAGCAATATGAATGGCTGACATCTTCCCTGAAAAATTCCAAGGCATTATGGAAAATCATTGGCAATCAAGTAATGATCACGCCCTTGGAAGGTTTTACGAATCAAGATTCATGGGATGGTTATCCTGCGGAAAGAAAAGCATTGCTTTCCGGACTGCGAAATAATCAAGTGAATAATGTGGTATTTGTGACGGGCGACATTCACAGCACTTGGATTTCCGATTTACCCATTGAAAAAAATGATTCCATTTATGAACCAGCAACTGGAAAAGGCTCCACTGCTGTTGAATTTGTCACTCCAAGTATTACATCAGCCAATATCAATGAATTATTGAATGTTCCTCCCGGTTCTTTTCAAACACAGTTTTTGATATTGCAAGCCAAAACGCTCAATCCACATATCAAGGATGTGGAATTGGATAATCATGGATATGCAATCATTGATTTGACTGATTCCAAAGCGCAAACCGATTGGTATTTTGTTGATTCAACAAATGTTCGCAAGAAAGGTCAGAAATTCTATAAGAGCTTTTCAACAAGCATCAATCAAAATGCTGTCAAACAAGAGTCACAGCCCATGCCGATTCGTCCGGGTGGACCTCAAGTTCCTGATGAAACACCGGTTTCAGTCAATGAAGACATTGCAGGAATAGCTATAGGAAATTATCCTAATCCATGCGATGTCACAACATTGATTCATTTTGTATTGGCCAAAGATTCGTATGTCACGCTCACCATTCATGATATCACCGGCACCGAAGTCATGAGACCTATCGATGCAATGCAATATCAATCCGGACCCTATGCTGCTCAGGTGAATACAATGCATTTGCCTGCAGGAAATTATTATTACAAAATCCAATTGGGTTCACAAACCATCACGCGCTCATTCATCATCATGCATTGATGATTCGGAGAATACTGTTCACATGTCCAAAACATCACCACACAAAAAACATATCACCATCTCACATGCACGCGTGAATAATTTGAAGGATATTTCCTGTGAAATTCCTCGCAATGCATTGACAGTTATTTCAGGAGTGAGCGGTTCCGGAAAGTCCTCACTCGCATTTGAAACGCTCTATGCTGAAGGGCAGAGAAGATTCGTGGAATCTCTTTCTTCCTATGCCAGACAATTCCTCGATCGCATGAATAAGCCTGATGTGGAAAGCATCACCGGTTTGCCTCCAGCGATTGCAATCGAGCAAAGAGGTTTTGCCCGAAATCCGAGATCAACGGTAGCAACACAAACAGAAGTATATGATTATCTCCGATTGCTATTTGGTAGAATTGGTACAACGATATGTACATGTGGTCGTGAAGTACGAAAAGACACTCCCGCTCATGCCGCAACGGTAATTTCAGAATGGAATGAAGGTGACAGACTCTATATTCTTTTTCCAATTCATCAAGGCGAACATATATTCGAACATGCCATTCAATCGCTCATCGAAAATGGATTTTATCGCGCCGTCATGCCGGCAAGTTCGGATATCATTGATCTGCAGGTACAGGGAATTGCAACCATTGAAGAACCTGATCAAATGCTCATGCTGGCAGATCGCATCATTATCAAAAAAGATGAAGCATTTGTCTCACGATTGACCGAATCTCTCGAAACCGCATTTTCTCTCGGACATGGAAGAGTGACTGTCAGAAATATCTCATCAATGGATGATGCATGCTTCAGCAATGTGCATGAATGCGCTTTTTGCAATATCGAATATCAAGAACCCGAGCCGAGATTATTTTCATTCAATAGTCCATTCGGTGCCTGCAAGACTTGTCAGGGATTTGGTCGAAGCATCGGTCTCGACAAATCACTTGTGATTCCCGATATGCATCTTTCGCTTCAAAAAGGTGCGATTCATCCATTCCGTACTGCAGGTTTTACTGAATATCATCGAGATAGTTTGGATTTTGCGAGAAGACATTCCATACCGATCGGTATACCGTATTCGATGCTCACCGAGAAACAGCGCACGATGATGTGGGACGGCGATGCATTATTTCCGGGTATCAATGGTTTTTTTGCATTTGCCGAAGAAAAAGCAGTGGCTAAAGTTGGTTATCGAGTACTACTTTCACGTTATCGTGGATATACAACATGTCATGAATGCAATGGTGCAAGACTACGAACATCCGCGCGTAGAGTATTCATTCAAGGCAAGACTATGCCAGAAATCATTCGCATGACTATTGCCGAGGCATTTGCTTGGTTTGATGCTTTGGAAGTGTCAGAAATGCAATTCAAGATTGCTGAAATGGTACTCAAAGAATTGCATTCTCGCCTCCGTATGTTGGTTGATATCGGCTTGGAATATATCACATTGGATAGAATGGCGCATACGCTCTCCGGTGGTGAATCACAGCGCATCACACTTGCAACTTCTTTGGGAAGTTCACTTGTTGGTACACTTTATGTACTCGATGAACCAAGTATTGGTTTGCATCATCGTGATACATGGCGATTAATGCAATTACTTAAAAGACTGCGCTCTCTTGGCAATACCGTGGTTGTGGTTGAGCATGATCCGGATATCATTGCATCCGCAGATCATGTGATAGATATCGGTCCGAAAGCCGGTGAGCTCGGCGGTGAAATCATGTTCTCGGGTACTGTACAGGATATGCTTGCATCAAAACAATCGCTTACAGGACACTATCTATCAGGTCATAAGGGAATTGATATTCCAAAGAAGCGCTCCAAAGGCAATGGTCATTACCTTGAAATCATTGAGCCGAAAGAAAGAAATTTGAAAGGAGATCATATATCCATCCCACTTGGTTGCATCACTGTTGTAACCGGCGTTTCCGGCTCGGGGAAAAGCACGCTCGTGCATGAAGTGATTGCTCCCGCCCTCAAGAAAAAATATGCTGGATTCGCTGGTTCCATCGGCGCTTGCAAAGACATACTTGGCGCAGAAAATCTTCAAGCAATTGAAATCGTGGATCAATCTCCAATTGGAAAATCTTCACGCTCAACGCCTGTCACTTATACCAAGGCATTCGATGCTATTCGTGATTTGTTTTCCGAAACACAAGCATCGAAACAATTGGGCTGGAGATCGGGTCATTTTTCATTTAATGTACCCGGCGGACGATGTGAAACATGCGAAGGTGAGGGAAGCGTCACCGTTGAAATGCAATTCCTGCCTGATATCACATTACCATGTGAATCCTGCAAAGGGACGAGATATAAAAAAGAAGCTCGAGAAATCTTATATAAAGGTGCATCTATTGTCGATGTCTTGGGAATGACTGTTCATGAAGCACTCGCTTTTTTTGCGGGCAATAAACGCATCATCAATAAATTACAAGTGCTCTCTGATGTTGGTTTGGGCTATGTGCGCCTTGGACAGCCCAGTACGAAATTATCCGGTGGGGAAGCCCAAAGAATCAAATTGGCAACGGCCATTGATGATTCCCGCAGTGAAAAAACACTCTTCATCTTTGATGAACCCACGACGGGTTTACACTTGGATGATATCAATACATTGCTTGCATGTTTCAGGGCTTTGGTCGAGAAAGGACATAGCGTGTTAATCATCGAACATCATTTGAATATCATTGCAGCGGCAGATTTTGTGATTGATCTCGGACCCGAAGCAGGGGAAGAAGGTGGTTATGTGATTGCCTCCGGTACACCAGAGCACATCATGAAAGAAAAGCGCTCTCATACCGGCAAGGCATTGAAAACGCTCCTTTCTTAAGTATCTATACCGTATTTTGCAGTCATGAATATCACCGCTAAGCACATTATCCGCATTTCAATCACGCTTGCCATCGTGATTGGATCCTCTTATATCGCATTGCAGAATATCAATCTTGACATTCTCTTTTCGACATTATTCAATGCAAAATATGAATGGGTATTACTTTCATTACCCGTCATGTTGATCTCCCATTGGCTTCGTGCACTACGCTGGAAGACGATGCTTTCACCTGTTGTTGAGAAGCCATCACTTCTGAATATGTTCTCCGCCGTGATGATTGGATATGCAGTCAATAATGTGATTCCGAAAGGTGGAGAATTACTCAGACCCATTATTTATTCGAGAAGAGATAAAGTTCCTCTTTCAACCGTGATGGCCTCGATGATCGTCGAGCGCTTCTTTTTTGATGCAATCATGGTTTTGCTCTTCATCGCGGGTGTATTCATCTTTCAAAGGGCCGATATCGAACGCGCATTTCCATGGTTCTCCTGGGCGCAGATGCTTTCTGTGATCGGCATACTCTCCTCCATCATCATCCTTATTTTGGTGATTGCATTTTTCCCGGCACTCACGGATTGGCTCTTAAAAGTATTCATTAAGCCATTCTCACAGTCTTTCTATGAACGCATTCATCGTTTGACCGATACATTTGAGCATGGTTTTGAAGTGATTAAAACTCCTTCGCAATATGTACGGCTTACGCTGGAATCCTTCGGTATCTGGATTGGCTATCTTCTGCCGATGTGGATTATGCTCTATTCATTTGATTTTCAGGATCGATTGCATCTTGATATCATAGATGCCACCTTTTTATTTTCAGTTGGTACTTTATCTCAATTCACTCCCGCTCCCGGTGGTATTGGAGTGTATCATTCACTCATTCAAACCGCGATGGTTGCGATTTTCGGCATCATGCCTGAAGAGGCATTGGCCTATGCAACACTTACGCATGGCATTAACTTGATTGTGTGTTTTGTGATTGGTGGTGCATTCTTCATCTATGAAAATAGAATACAACCACTATCAACAGACTTGGATGAGATTGAAAAGGAAACACTCGGATGATTATGCTCTGGATTGGACTCGGCGGTGCGATTGGTAGTATTCTACGCTATCTGATTTCTCAGGCATTACAAGGAAGCACGGGACTCTTTCCAATCGGAACCATGACCGTGAATGTAATTGGTTCGCTTATTCTTGGGGCACTCTTTGCCATGCAGGAAATGTCCGGGGAAACATTCAAACAATCCATGTGGCTCTTTTTGACTGTTGGACTATGCGGTGGATTCACCACATTTTCGACATTCGGTCTTGAAACCTATCTTCTTTGGAAAGAAAAGCATGTCGTCGAAGCCATGCTCTATATGCTCTCATCCATGATTGTAGCTCCCGCCTCTATTGCAACAGGGTATGCGATCATGAAATCCCTTCATTGAATCACGAAAACATGTTATGTAATTCGGTCATTAACTTGGTATGTTGCATTCCCGTTGATAAGTCTTTTACGATGCAAGTGTCATGTAAGGCCTCTTCCGGACCTATGATAACCACTTGTTTCACTCCCAATTTATCCGCTTCTTTCATCTGTGCTTTGAGCGAACGATTCTGAACATCCACAATTACTTGTTTTCCGGATAGAGTTCTCAGAGCATGTGCGCATGAAATCACTGCTCTTCGAGATTCCTCACTTTCAAATCCAATCACATAAATTTCCGGTTTTGGGGCTTCCGATATGGATTCCTGCGCCGACATGGCAAGGAGAAGTCTTTCAATACCAAATGCAAATCCTATCGATGGTGTATGCTTTCCGCCGAAATGCTCGAATAAATGATCATAGCGACCACCCCCACCGAGCGCATCCTGAGCGCCTAGTGCGGTACTTGTGAATTCAAAAACGGTATGCGAATAATAATCCAAACCACGCACCAAGAGTGGATTCACGGTATAGGGAATCGAAAGAGAATCAAGATGTGATAACACTTTCGAGAAATGATCCTTGCTTTCTGTGTCGAGCATGTCCTGCATTCTTGGAGCATTTGCAGAAAGCGCTTTATCGCCGGGATGTTTGGAATCCAAAATTCGTAATGGGTTTGATTGCAAGCGAGACTGAGAATCTTCTGACAAATCAGAGAGATGCGCAGTAAAATAGGAAATCAATTCCTGCTTGAATAGCTGTCTGATTTCCGGAGTTGCCAATGTATTGATATGCAATTCTCTGGACTTGATTCCCAGTGATTCAAGAAAATCATGAGCAAGTGTCAGAATTTCAATATCTGCCTCAGGACTTGATGCGCCGAGCAGTTCACAACCAAATTGATGGAATTGTCTTTGTCTTCCTTTTTGGGGTCTTTCATAACGGAAGAATGGACCGGAATAATACACTCTTGCGATCTGTTGTTGCGCAGTAAGATTATGCTGTATTGCGGAGCGAACGACAGCCGCGGTTGCTTCCGGACGCAAAGTGATGGAATCACCGCCACGATCGGGGAACGTATACATTTCCTTGCCAACAATATCGGTGTCTTCGCCTACGGCGCGCTTGAAGACTTCGGTATATTCCATGATTGGATTGCGCAATTCGCGATAGCCATAGAGACTTGTGATATATCTGATGCGATCCTCGACTATATGCCAGCCATGAATCTCTTGAGGAAGGATGTCTTTTGTACCGCGTAGTGATTGCATAATAATCAGAGTAATAATGAGGCTTGGAGAAATAAATTGATTTGATTTCTTCTGGAAGATTCACCGAAGAATTGCCATTCATACCAAGATCGCAGAGAAATCGAACTGCCATCTGAAAATTGGCCTTGAGCAAACATCTCCGGACCATATATCACGGTTTGCGCATTGAATTGAGTGATAGATTGTCCTATCGAACGAGAATATGGTTCTTGAATAAGCTGATAGAATCGACCTCCAAGTCCTATGCGCAAGGTTTGTGTAGCGGGTACAAACATAAGGAATTTGAAGAACTGTTCTGTGCTCATGGTAATGGGAGTTTCCGTGAATTCAGACCATGACATGATGCCACGATCAAATCGCCTGATAAAGAGATTGCCCTCAATAGACCATTCTTTTCTGAACGTATAGCGAATGGAATCACGATAACTGAATTGTCTGAAACTAAAGCTGCGAAGCGCCGTTCCGGGTAATTCAAAGTCATAAATGGTATAATTTGCAAGTACTTCAAATTGCGGATTGCATTCAAATAATCGTGTTTTCCATTGCAATGCAGGTGTTAATCTGATACTGCTATTTCTATTACTCAGTGAAGATCGTTCGGCTTTTAAAAACACAAAATGTGTTTGTTGAATCCCACCATTGAGAGAAATGCTAAGATACTCATCAATTGGTCTTTTCCAAAAGAGGGAAGCAATGATGGTTTGTTCATCGCGATCATCATTATTGGCTGTACTCGGTGTATCATATCGTAATAGTGAGGCGGATGCATCGAATCCAAGTGTATCCTGTATTCCTAGAATCACTTGTCCAAAAGAAAAGAGTCGAAATCTATTCGATACATTATCTCTTTGAAATTCTTGCTTTCTTATGATGTCCAATTGATCTTGATCAATGGCGAATACTTGTTTTACTGCATTTTTTTCATCTCGATTAAAGAGGGAAAATCCTCCCATAAGGCGATTCCCTTGTTCATTATCATATTGAAGTGAACCGGTGACATTCACAATGAATTCCTGCAGATTCCGATTGATAGCCGTATTGGTGAATTCGCTGATGGGATTCCTGAATAAACGAGCTATATCGGCTATTTCGGCATTGAGCGCGAAATTGGCTGAGATTTGTGGCACGATTTCTATTCCAATATCTGCATCTGCTCTATTCCTTTGTTCAAGTCTTCTCTCAATTGCGAGTGTTCCGACTGCATTACCTTGTGGAGAATAGAAATCACGATTAAGTACAGTGCTACGAATTTGCATATACATTCTATTCTTCCCGCTATTTTGCTGATAGGAATATGCATTCAGTACAATATCTATATCAGCCATATTTCGCATACTGTCAATTGCTGTGAATTGACCACGACCTTCACTTTGAAGCATGAATCCATCTCCAAGCATGATGGGAATATGTTTGATATGTCCATATGCTGAAGAACCACCACCTTGCATTCCCAATTGTTCATTTGCTTCATATCCTCCATACAATTCTCCACTGAAAAATTGACCCTGATACCCTAAACCAAGATATCCACCCATCCTTTTTGCGGATTGAAGTGCAATGTTTCGAGAATCTGAGCGAGAGCTATAGAGCATTTGACCGAGTACGTGAAATGCATCGGATAAACCATGTTTCAATAAACCTTGCACCGTAATATTATCTTGAACAGCAATGGTATTTGTTCGCATGATTGAGCCACGATAACGCTTCTTGAAAAGATACTCAGTGCCAGTATATGCATTGCCACGAATCATGAGATCCGATGAAAACAAGAAAGTATTTGCAATTTTGTCGGTACCATATTTCCATTCCTGTTGTCTCAATAGAGAATCAGTCGAAGGAAATGCATGCAATAACATGATTTGCTCTTGTTGAGCTTGTATCATGCAGGTCTGCATACTGAAGAAGATGAGGATATTGCGGATTCGGGTAAACATGGATACAAAATAGCATAATTGAGGATTCTTGCGCCTGTTCAATTGCAAACCAATAACTTTGCATCTTCAAAAGGAATTAACGATGTCACAACACACAGAAATACCAATACTCACACTTCTACCTTCCATGCATGGTCGCATCCGTGAAGGTCATCCATGGGTATTCGCCGAATCGCTCAAAAAACATGAATCTTTGCCGGCGGGTTCGCTCGTCCGACTCAAGACTGATTATGACTATGATTGCGGTTTGGGATTCTATAATCCGCATAGTTCTATTGCTATTCGATTATTACATATTCATGATGAAGTGAATGTGGACTTTTTTGTGAACAGACTCCGCTCAGCATTGGCGATTCGCCAGAGAGTATTTCCTACAATGGATTCCTATCGTTTATGTTTTGGAGAATCGGATGAACTTCCCGGTTTGATCATTGATCGCTATGGCGACTATTGTGCGATGCAATGTTTGTCTTATGGCATGGATGCACGCATCGATATGATCATTGAAGCTTTGAAAATGATTATTCCTACGCTGAAAGGCGTGATTGCAAAACATGATTCATCCCTTCGACTGAAAGAAGGATTGGAACAAGGTGAATATATTGTCTATGGCGAGATTCCGGATCATATTCATATTCAAGAACATGAAATTAAGCTTGAAATATCACTCATGCATGGACAAAAAACGGGGTATTTTCTCGATCAGCGATTGAATCGCAAATGGGTGGAACAATTGTCCGGAGGACTCGATGTTTTGGATTGTTTTACCAATCAAGGTGGTTTTGCTTTGCATGCCGCAAAAGGTGGTGCGAAATCCGTGCTTGGTATTGATAGCGCAAAACAAGCAATTGAAGCATCGAAAAGAAATGCGGAATTGAATGGATATTCTCATGTGGAATTTGAGCAAGCAGATGTTTT
>JALRFC010000050.1 GCA_023253875.1 Candidatus Kapaibacterium sp. | reverse complement strand
CATCTACCACATAATGATAACGGAGATAGATTGTTGAAAATATCAGACTGCAGCCCATGATCAAGAATATCCAGCGCAATGTGGAGCGAAATCGGAATGCGAGAATCATATTCATGAGTGTCATCATGGTATGTCCACTCGGCATGCAATTTCTATGCATTTGCAATGCCGGTGCAATAGTCTTCACTCGAAACCCATCACCAGTATCAATGATATTTCGGATGATGTCTGTGACCCATACACCGGGTAAATCTGTTGAGATTGATGCATAGTCATGAACCGAGAATCGAGGACCAATTGCAGGCATGAAAAAATATGCCAGATAGGAAAGCAGAAATCCAAAGACTATTGTTCTCGTGACTCGCTCCGCCTCTTCATATAAACCACGCATATTCAATTCAATAGATTGGGCAAATGCATGAAAATAGAATAATACATAAGCAATCTGCAAGAATTCAGTCAATGCAGGAAATGCGAACTGTTGTAACCATTCAGTTGGATTCATGCCAAAGAGTGCTTTGTCCCAAGACACTAGAACCGGATCATAATCATGTGGATTCAACACACTGATATAGACAAATACCTGCATGAAAATCACATAGATAATCGGCAAATGATAATATCTGTGAATATTCAAAAAAATTGAACCTGCTCTATACTTACTCAATGTTGCTATGCTGATGATGGTAATTGCAATGAATACATTTTGCAATAGAAGCATTCCGATATTCGGAATTGAAGTAAAGAACAAACCTTGTATCACGGTATAGATGATGAGCATTCCAAGAAAATACCAATCGGCACCAAGTAATACATCTCGCAATGAGAAATGCATAAAGGGTTGGGATTTCATTGATTATTCATCCCTTCTTTTGTAGAAAAACACTTGGCTAATGCCATAAACTGATCAGGTATCAATTCTTCTGCTCTTTTACTCATCAAAGCTTGTATTTCCATTGATAATGCATCATGATGATTGGAAAGGTATTGACTCAATGCATTGGAAAGAATCTTTCTTCTTTGTCCAAAAGCCATGCGCACCAATGGATGCACCAATGTATATTCTTGCATCGAGATGGACCTTTTCGTAAAATCAAAAACCACAACTGCTGAATCGACCGATGGCCTCGGAGTAAAACATCCTGATGGCACTTTGAGTGCAATGCGAGGTTCGGATACAAATCTCGCAGCAATACTTAAGATCCCATATTGCTTCGTTCGAGGTTTTGCACAAATACGCTCAGCAACTTCTTTTTGCATCATGATGACTGCTCTTTCCAATACATCGGCTTGTTCGAATAGTCGAAATAAGATATCCGATGTAATATAATATGGAATATTACCCGCCACTTTTAATGTCGGAATATCTACTCCATCTTTATTCTTCACATAGTTCTGAGCATATTCACGGAGTTTGAATTTCAAGAAATCACCATATTCCACACTGAAATGTTCATTGGAATCAAAAATGTCATGCAGAGTTTCTATTGCTCTTTCATCGAGTTCTATAGCATGAACATTCGCTTTGGACTTCAATAAAAATCCGGTGAGGTCGCCACAGCCCGGACCAATTTCAAGAATTGTATCACCTTCTGTTGCATCCATCAAGGATGCTATCTGCTGTGCTTTATGTTTATCCGTCAGAAAGTTCTGTCCGAGTGATCGTTTGGCTTGAATTCTACCGGATTCATGTTTGGGCTGTTGATATTTCATAATGTAGCGCCGGAAACAATATCATCTCCATGACCATTTTGCAGGAAAGATTGATAACCGGCTTTCAAGTCGCTCACAATTTTTTCCATTGATGATGAAATGACTTTTGCATCTCCAATAGTTGACATGAAATTTGTATCTCCACTCCAACGCGGAACGATATGAACATGTACATGACCGGGAACACCCGCACCACCGGCTTCTCCAAGATTCATACCAATATTAAAACCATGCGGAGAATAGACTGCATAAATCACAGCATGCATTGTGCGAGTCATTTGCATAAGATCTAGATACTCCTCATCTGTCAACAATAAAGTATCCGGACAATGTCTTTTAGGAGATAGCAAAATATGTCCCGCATTATATGGATAGCGATTCATGATCACAATCGTATGCGCAGATTCCGCAATCACGAGTGGATCATTGGATTTTGGAGCTGAGGCGGAACATAAAAAACAATCATGATTCTTTTCGGAATCACCAAAAGAATCAATATACGTCGAGCGCCAGGGTGACCATAATTGTTTCATCAAAAACCCCTCCAGGATTTCATTGCCGTACATTGTCTGCCGAATGTATTCTTGATCAATATCGAAGTTTCAAAAGCAGAAGTGATATCAATTGTTTTGGGAATCTCTATTGCACAACGTTTTACAAGTCCTGAAGAAGTGGAAACAAGAGCTATATCCTTCGGAGAAATCTTTTCCATCGTGGACTTCCCCGATTGCTTGAATTCAATATTGACTGAGCATCCGTCTTTTGGTAAGTAATCGGTGTATTCGAGAATCAAAAGTAATGCATCTGAATCAGCATTTCTGAAGAATTCAGCACCTTTGAATTCGGGTTGATCTTCAAGTGACAATTTTTGAATTTCACTACTGTTTTTTAGGTGTTCTTCATGCACTGAGGACAATTTGATTGTTTGTGAAATTCTCTGTCTTCCCGGCTGAGAACGAAACCAAGGCAATTCATTGATGGTTTGACTACTCGCACTCACAACACCATCACCACCTTCAAACAAAGATTCAACACCCATTCCGAGCAAACCCATAATGCGTCTGAACAATTCTTTAGCTCCCGATTTATTGAGCACCGAAATCTCTTTCATGATATCAACATCACCAATCACACTGATATATTCCACATCCAAGGGATGTTCACGATTTCCTGACTTTTCAATGAACCAACCTCCGTCCTGTGGTCTACGAAGATCACGAACTGCGGGAGAATCAAATGGTACATCATTCTCAGCTTTACGAATCAATTCGGAAGCTTGTTCGACAATAGGTTTGAGAAAACTCTCTTTTCCATCTTGAAGTGATGAGTTTACTGCCGTTTTCCAATTATACACTTTAGCAAAAGCGGATCCCTGATGTGGTGAGCCAATAGTGATCAATCTTTGCACATGATGATTGTTCACATGTTTTGTAAGATAATGTCTACCGGTCAATCCACCCATGCTATATCCGATGAGAATCACTTTTTCTGCTCCGGTTTTTTCTCTCACAAAGGCAATGCATTGCTCCAACTCCTTGGTCCAACCTTCAACAGAATCCGTCGGCTTGCTGAATTGCACCGTAAAGAAATCCAAGGTCGTAGTACTTTTTTGATCCAAAAAAATCCCTTTTTTGGAGGGTTTCAAAATCCCTGCATGCTTCAATCCGAGATCTTGTTCATAGAATTTGATGGCATGTTTATCCCAAACACTTGCTTTTTGACCCAATCCATGTAATAAGAGAATTGGATATGGAATTTGCAGTAACTTGGATGGCTTGGTTTCCACATAGATAGGAATATATTCAGGCACAGTAAGTTTTGTACTTGTGCATCCCCCGATGAAGAGGATGAAAATGAGCATAACAAATGACTGCATGAAAGGTTTGTCCTTAATCGGATAGTTCTAATCGTCCAAATTTACCATTTCACCATGATACATTGATTATCAGGAGAATTCATCTTTCTGATGTATATTCGCGGAAGTCAATTTCACAATGAACTGTAGGTAGAGGGTACATTCAGCAAGCATACCACATATGGCATTTTCAAAGGCAAAGATCCGCATGATGATGATCAATCCGGCATGCAGGAATATTCACCTTCTTTGGCAAATAGAGTACTTGTACTCAATCAAAGTTATGAGCCTATCAGTGTATGCAGTGCCAAAAAGGCATTCCTCTTGATTTATCTGCTGAAAGCGGATCTTGTGGCAGAACGAGAAGACAGAGTATTGCGATCAGTCAATGCAACTTATCCATATCCAAGTGTGATTCGCCTTTCTACATATATCCGTGTGAAGTTCAAGAATATCGAGTTATCAAGGAGAAATATTCTTCGTAGAGACAATAATCAATGTCAATACTGCGGTAAAATCTCTTCCCCACTCACATTGGATCATATCATACCTCGCTCTCGGGGTGGCATGGACACTTGGGATAATTTAGTGACTGCCTGCGTTCGATGTAATAATCGCAAAGGAAATCAAACTCCTGAAGAAGCAGGCATGAAACTTGCAAAGCAACCCCGCAAACCACATCATGTTATTTTTCTCAAAAATTTCATGGGCAAGGTGGATGAGGCATGGAAACCGTATCTTTTCCTCGATTGACTCCTGTTTTTACATACATCATGCTTATTTCTCTCTATGTATTAAGACTTCATTTCGGTCCATTCCTCTTTGGAACATTGACCGTGATGTTTCTTTTTCTTCTTCAATTCTTGATGAATAATCTTGATAAATTGATAGGAAAGGGTCTTGATAATGCCATTATTCTGCAAGTGATCATGTTGAGTTTATCTTGGATGATCGTGCTTGCCATTCCAATGGGCGTGCTCTTCTCCACTTTGATGGCCTTCGGAAGCATGTCCGGCGCACATGAAACCACGATTATCAAATCAGGTGGAAGAAGTTTATATCGCATGATGTTTCCATTGATCATCATCGGTGCCGGATTATTCTATGGAGTGTATTGGTTTAATGATTCCATACTTCCGGAATCGAATCATAGATTTAAGATCTTGATGCAGGACATTCAACGTAAGAAGCCAACATTTGCCATAGAATCAGGGAGATTTGTATCACAATTGGAAGGGTATACCATTCTTGCCAGAAAAGTGGATACAGTAAGCGGAGCACTCTATGGCGTCACAATCTATGACAATGGCTATTCAACCAGAACGAATGTGCTGTCAGCCGATACAGGTTCCATCAAATTTTCTTCTGATTATTCCAGAGTTATTGTGACACTTCGAAATGGCGAAGTACATCAATTACAAAAGCAAAAAAGAACTGATTTCCGACTTATGCGATTTACCAAGCATGTGATTTCCATTGCGGCCCGGGATTTCCTTTTTCAGCAATCAGATGTGAATCCAGGATCGAGGGGTGATCGCGAAATGTCGATTGCGGACATGCGAGCAATCGTTCAAGAAACTGAAATTTCCTTGAATGCAACACAAAAGAGAATTGATACACTATTGAATGAACATTATGGCGAAGTGACGAAAGCACAATTGCCGGGCGATTCAATTCATTCAACAATGACACCAATTCAGGAAAACACATTGTCCTCAGAAGAGATTAGAAAAAGAGTGGTAAATAGATTATCTGTTTTGCGTTCCCCATTGGAATCTGATTTGTTTCAGGCAAATGAACAACAAAAGAAGAAAAAGGCATATTTGGTGGAGATTTATAAAAAGTATTCCATTCCTGCTGCATGTCTTGTATTTGTTTTTATTGGATGCCCACTCGGTGTGCTCAGTAAGAGAGGAAATTTCGGAATTAGCGCTGCAATAAGTCTGCTATTTTATGTGATTTTTTGGGCATGTTTGATAGGTGGAGAAAAATTGGCTGATAGAGATTTGATTTCAGCAGAAATAGGAGGATGGTTCGGGATATATGTGACCGGGGCAATAGGACTTGCTTTGACCTTCATCATGAATAATGAATTATCCATTAAAGATCTTTGGCAGAAGGTCAGAGGGAGATGATCAATCTTCGGGTCTGATGTCTTTTATGGACAATTGCGGAGCATTTGACCCATTATGGGTATTCTCTTCCAAATTGAAACAAATGGAAAATGGTTTGCCATTTGTACAGTATTTCAGTTTATGTGCAAGATTGAATCCAATCGCATCAATCACAAAATTGGATTGTACGGTGCGTAATTTCAAGTGATTACCACCGATGATTTTTACGCCATTTGCCGAACGCACATTTTTGGCATAAAACATTGGTTTTGAATTAGCATATCCAAAAGGGGCGAATCTGCGTAATACTTCCAAAAATCTTGGTGAGAGCTCACTCAATTGCAATTCAGAATCCACGACGATTTCAGGAATAAGCATTTCAGGAGTGATTTCGCGATGAGCGATTTCATCAATGGATTCACGTAATTGGAGAATATCCTCTTCACGCAATGTGACTCCTGCTGCATGTTTATGTCCACCAAATTCCAATAATAAATGCTCACATTCCTTGAGTGCATTGTGAATATCAAAATTGCGAATGCTTCTCGCTGACCCCTTGGCATGTTTATCCAAAGATGTCAGAAGAATCGTAGGCAGATGAAATCGTTCTACAAGTCTTGAAGCTACGATTCCAATAACCCCGGCATGCCAACCGGGTTTATAGACAACAAGTGATCTACGCTCTTTTTCCTTGAGTAATCGTTCAGCCTCCTTACTTGCTTGATCAAATGTAAATTCATCAAGCTGTCTTCGACGACGATTATCACTTTCAAGAACTTGTGCTATCGAAAATGCTGTGTATTCATCATCAGCTATCATCATATCAACCGCTCTACCTGCATCTCCTAATCTACCGGCAGCATTGATTCTCGGCGCAATGCCAAAAATGATATTTGATGTCGTCAAACTACCCGGACGCATATCTGCACAGTCGAGCAAACCTTGAAATCCAGGTCTGGTATTATTGTTCAATCGTTCTAAACCATAATGAACAAGTATCCGATTCTCTCCCGTTAAAGCAACGATATCGGCAGCAGAAGAAATTGCCACAAAATCTAAATATTCAAATGGTAATTCAGGTTTATGAAGTGCAATACATATACCTTGCACCAATTTGAAGGCCACGCCACAGGCCGATAAATGCTTAAATGGATAGGTACAATCTGGTTTGAGGGGATCTAGAATCGCAAAAGCATCAGGCAATGCTTCAGCAGGCTCATGATGATCACATATAATAGTGTCAATACCAAGGGAGTTGGCATACTCGACAGGTTCTACTGAGGTAATTCCACAATCAACGGCGATTAGTAATGTTGCCCCGGCTTCTCTTGCTTTTTGGATACTTTGATGTGATAGACCATATCCCTCCCCTTGTCTATCCGGCACAAAATACTGCACATCTCCCCCTATCTCTCTCAGGAAGAGGAGCATCATTGCTGTACTTGCGGTTCCATCAACATCATAATCGCCATGTACCCAAATGGTTTCTCCATTTGCAATGGCTTTGCATACACGCTCCGTTGCCTTGTCCATGCCATCCATTAAAAAAGGATCATGGATTTCTTCAAGTGCGGGAGTGAGAAATCGTTCAGCTTCATGTCCATCAATAAGACCTCGAGTCGTTAAGACTTTAGCGAGACTTATCGGTACATTTAGCGTGTCAGCAAGTGTTTTAGCGGAACCATCATCAGCATGTTCTCTGATAATCCAACGATATTCCAAAAAAAAGTAACTATTGTTTAGAAAAACTGTGGCTAAAATACATAAATTCCCCAATGTTGCAAGAAATATTGTGTAAATAAATTGACAGATTTGTGTAAACAACCTGACACTTTTCAGCTGTATTCATGAAGAAAAAACGCGTTGATACCGGAAAGAAGGCGAAAATCAAGCAAAGAAAGTCATATACTCAGGAAGATACATGGCTTGAGGAATTTGCCGTCCGTTCGGTAACCGGAAATGTACAATCAAAAAAAGATGAAACACGTACCATGATAAAATTGGGCGAGGCACCCAAGGAAATGAATTTACAGTTTGGACGAGTCATGGCGGTTGGTGGCAGAACTTGGTATGTGCAGTCTAATGAAGAAGTTATAGAATGTTTGCCTGCCGGAACCGTGTATGCATTGCATGAGGACACTTCCCTTTTGGCAGTTGGTGATATGGTTGGTTTTGAGCGCATTGATGATGGTACTGGTATAGTAAAGGGAAGTATTATTCAAGTTGAGAAGCGCTTTTCACATTTATCAAGAAAAGGCATTGGGAAATATGCCGGTGAGCAAGTGATCATTAGCAATGTTGATGGTATTTTGATTGTGATGTCTGCAGCTGATCCATTTTACAATAAGCGGTTATTGGATAGATATCTGATTGCAGCAGAGCTTGGGAAACTCACACCTTCGATTTGCATCAATAAAATTGAATTGATGGATAAAGATTTGATTGCCGAAGATTTGGCAGTGTATTCCGACACACTGAATATCCCTTTGTACTTCACGAGTGTAGCCGAAGGATTAGGAATTAAAGAATTGGCAGCGGGCTTGAATAATCATTCAACTGTATTGTCGGGTCCATCAGGAGTTGGAAAATCGTCTCTTATCAATGCAATTTCCGGTGAAGAATTGCAAAGAACCGGTGAAGTGAGTGAACGGACTTGGAAGGGTAAGCATATTACTTCATCAGCACGAATGTTTGCTTTACCTGGAGGCGGTTATCTTGCTGATACTCCCGGACTCCGTGAATTAGGTTTATGGGACATTCATCCTGATGACACTGCATTTTACTTTCATGATTTTGATGCATTTTATCCAAAGTGCAAGTTCACTTCTTGCACACATAGGCATGAACCGGATTGCGCTGTAAAAACTGCAGTGGAGCAAGAGAGAATAGATCCTGAACGCTATATAAGCTATCTGCAGATCGTAGAGAGTTTGGAAGAATAGTCAACACGATTTCGTACTTTTGCACTCCAAACCACGGAGAGATGCGAGAGTGGTTGAATCGGGCGGTCTCGAAAACCGTTATAGGAGCAATCCTATCGAGGGTTCGAATCCCTCTCTCTCCGCAATCCAAGTAGAGACTGAATACTTGAGTCCGATGATTACAATAGGTAATTGTCGGTTTTTTTGTTGGTTAAAGGATTGACATGTGCAATTATTAACCTTTTCTAACTGCATGGTATTTCAATAGTGATAGCAGTATTGCTGAACTCGTTTAAACAACAAACTTCCTTCCGGTTATATTTATATTTCTGTTTCAGGGTGTCAGTGACAATGGTTAAGAACAGTAGTAAACAGTGAAATTATTTTCTCTTTTTTGAAGATAGGTTGAAATTCCCCTGGAATCAATGACTGAAAATAGTTGTAGAGTTCTGGAAAACAACTGCTAGATATGTTTTTTTTCAAAAAAAATATATATCCCCACTCGTACTTGTGAATTATTGAAAGTATGGTAATTTTACCATATACATATTTGACCACAGCAAACAGTCGAATCTGATTCGAATATTTTTATTAATCGATATTTTCTTATGATGTATAAATATTTATATCGTTTTTTCACTCTTATCACTTGTATTTCAATGCTGTTAATGGGATGTTCTGAGAACCCATCGCATTCAATACATGATGATCATGGATCTGTGAAAGTACAATTGCAACATCTGTTCGATTCTCTGCCCTTCGCATTCAATACTGAGTATGATCTTCCGAATG
>JALRFC010000502.1 GCA_023253875.1 Candidatus Kapaibacterium sp. | reverse complement strand
AATAGTTGGGGAGGGGGAGGCATGAAACGTGCTTCGGCTGTACCAAGGAGGACACCTTCTACACAGCAACAACAGCAGCAGCAGCAGCAGCAGCAGCAGCAACAACAACGTCCTACTCGTGGTAATACTAGCAGGGCACCGTCATCAGCGGGGGCACCTCGTATTCCAGCGCATCGATCATCCTCGGCTTCTCATGCAACAACAACAACACCTGCCAAAAAAACTTCAGCTCCCACTGGCAATCTCATGGACTTTGGTTCCTCCATGTTAACGCCACAACAACAACAACAACAACGCACCACCACCTCTTCTTCTTCTTCTTCGTTGCATCATGCCAACTCCATGCCATCATCCACTACCAAATCAACTCCCACTGGTAAAGCCCATCCCAATGAAACACGTGCTCAGAAACTCAAACGTGAATATGCCAAAAAGAATGCACAATCCAATCGAGTTTGGGATGATGTCGATCAACGTTGGGTCGAGGGACCCATTAAAAAT
>JALRFC010000501.1 GCA_023253875.1 Candidatus Kapaibacterium sp. | reverse complement strand
ACCATGACGAAGTCAACATTTGCAGACGAGGAAAAACTGCCGATCGATGAGCAAGATGAAGACGAGCAGCCATGGAGAAGCGAATTTAATTCTCTCCTGGACCGGATGGAAACATTGGAACAACAATATCAGCAGCAGCAGCAGCAGCAGCAGCAGCAGCAGCATACGAAAGGGGTAACATTTTGTGATGAAGTCCATAGTAACAATAGACTGTATGATGACCCTACTTCCGCTGCCGAGGAACCAGAAACAAAAAATGGAACAACTAATTTACGAAGACACTCGCTCGTCCGACTTCTAATGTCCAAGCCCAAGCAAAATAATCGCGCACAGCGGTCACATTCGGCACCGGAAACTACGTTATCAAGATCATCATTGCAATATAATATTCAAGAGAGTGTGTTTGGTTTGGAGCAAGTTGAAGCTAGATACGATGAGTTTCATCTACCCGAGAGCTCATATACATTCCTTATCACTGAGCCGATACTCTCTGCTCCATTT
>JALRFC010000500.1 GCA_023253875.1 Candidatus Kapaibacterium sp. | reverse complement strand
TATTCTCATCAAGATGAATGGCAAAGATTTTCTGTAGCACCAGAAGGGTTAAAACAGAAAGTTCTAGATTTAATTATAAGAGAAACTGAAAAGTCAACAACTGAAAGACCAGGATTTATTTTTGCAAAAATGAATGCTTTGGTTGATGAAGAAGTAATTCAAGCTTTATATAAAGCCTCTCAGCATGGCGTTAAAATACAATTACTGATTCGAGGAGTATGCTGTTTAATTCCAGGTATTAAAGGATTAAGTGATAATATTGAAGTAAGAAGTATATTAGGCAGATTCTTAGAACATAGCAGAATATTCTATTTTTCAAATGGAAGTGATGAACCAGAAATCTATTTAGCTAGTGCAGATTGGATGCCAAGAAATTTTATAAGAAGAGTCGAGATAATGTTTCCTATTTTAGATCAGAAGTCATATCACTTACTTGAACATATTTTAGCAGTATATTGGCAAGACAATGTAAAGTCTTGGTTGCTCAATTCAGATGGATCTTATA
>JALRFC010000004.1 GCA_023253875.1 Candidatus Kapaibacterium sp. | reverse complement strand
GTATTGGATAAGAGATAAACCGGATATGGACAGTCATTCCAAAATCTTCTAAACAAGGTTATGCATGGTCCCCATAAATCCTTGTATTTATCACATGATACGATAAGCACTGCACAATTGCCTTGATTATCGGGATGTTCCATGTGATTTTGACTCATATTTTGCTTGCAAAACTACAAAAAAACTCAAATAATAGGATGTTTTTGGTCTGAATTACAGACTACTCACAAAAATCAGTGCAGATTCTAATTGTTCCAACTCTTTTTCCCAGTGATATTTGTCCAAAAATGCATGAAGACCTCGCTGAGACATTGCGCGCACATCTGAATGCATCATGGTGATAATCAATTGTGCAATGTCTTCAGGGGTTGAACATGGACCATATATTCCTGCTCCAGTTTCATCCAAGAGTCTTTTCATGGGTTGTAATCTTGATGAAATCATCGGTTTTCCACATGCCATATAATCAAAAGCCTTATTGGGCAATGTGAATTGTCTGAATTCCTGTTCGGCATAGGGTACAATGCCAATATCGGTTCTAGAATAGAGTTCCGTCAAATCTTTTGCAGTGTATGCGCCCGTCAAGTGAATCCGATTTTTAGATTGTACTGTCTTGACAAGTTGTGCGACATCTTCGAATGTCTCACCGGTACCGGCAAGTAATAATTCAATTGATGGGAATTGTTTGGCAGCGATGTCGAATCCCAAGACCAAATTTGCCAGATTGCGTTCAAGTGTGAAGTAGCCGTGATGACCGAATATCATTGGAGGAATTCTGCTTCCCTGACTGACTTTATTAAAGGTGGCTTTTTCCGGTGTATTATGAACCGTGAATACTGCTTTTTCCGAAAATTGATAGTGTAGTTTCAATCGTTGACATTGTTCTTCGCAGACCGTGATGATTGCATCAGCATGTTTGACTGCATGTGATTCGATCATCTCAGGAATGGGTAAAGTATGGACTAGCAATCGTGAAAGTGGATGCGTGCGATATTTTTTCCATTCTTTCATTGCGGCTGGATAATGTTCTGCCATATCCACTATGATTGGAATATTTCTTCCATTCAGCGCAGAGACAGTGGAAAACATTGGAATCATCTCTCTGCAAATGATGATATCCGGTGTGAATTCTTTGATATGATGTTGAATTGCACGTGTCCAGATTGGATTTCCGGGAAAACATGCATGAAGTAATGTTCCTTTGCCAATGCGAGAGATGAGATATCCATGTGAATATTCGCGGACTTCTTGTTCACCGGACCATTTGCAAACAATGATGACAGTATGTCCTAATGAAGCAAGGGAAGAGCATATTTTCTCCGCTCTGATTTCTTCAGGAACTTTTGCATTCACCACATATAAAATGGTTTTGGATGTCACGATTTCAAGACTCCGTCCACACACCCATTCCGGCAAATTTTTCCCTTCTTTCATATACCAGTGTTTCTACATCTTTGGACATCAATGCATGCAATTCTTCGACGAAAATGTGCTTGAGGGTTTCGAACATGTCAATAGGCGCGCGATGTGCTCCACCGGTAGGTTCTGGTACGATTCTATCTATAATGCCGAATTGCTGAAGATCCGGAGCTGTCAATTTCAATGCTTCAGCGGCTTGTTCCTTGAAATCCCAACTTCTCCATAAAATACTTGAGCAGGATTCGGGTGCAATCACTGAATACCAGGAATTTTCAAGCATCAATACTCTATCGCCAATGCCAATGCCAAGTGCCCCGCCGGATGCGCCTTCACCAATGATGCAAATAATGATTGGAGTGCGGAGTCCGGACATCACTAGCAAATTATCTGCGATTGCCTGTGCTTGACCTCGCTCTTCGGCTTCGATTCCGGGAAATGCACCTGGAGTATCAAGTAAACAAATCACGGGAACGCTAAATTTTTCAGCCAAAAGCATGAGTCTTTTTGCCTTTCGATATCCTTCCGGATTAGGCATGCCGAAATTTCTATGAAGATTGGATTTGGTGTCTCTTCCTTTTTGATGACCTATGACCATCACAGGCATTCCATCCAAACGGGCCAAACCACCAACAATGGCCGGATCATCACGATATCCTCTATCACCATGCAATTCCACAAAATCTGAAAAGGTGAAATTCACATAATCTAGAGTATATGGTCTCTCAGGATGTCGAGCAATTTGAACACGTTGCCAACGAGTAAGATGCGTATAGATATTGGATCGCAATTCTTCGATATTTGCTTCCAATTCAAGGATTTGGGTTTCAATCTCATGCGCATTCGGGAGACTACGCATTTCGCTTACTTTTTGTTCAAGCTCTATGATTGGTTTTTCGAATTCAAGAACGAAGTTTGAAGCCACGTAAACCTTTCCTTACAAGATGTTTCAAGAGTATCTCCAAGTCAAGACCAGGAGTGTGATAACGAATATAATGTGCATCCAAATCATGAATGGCTGTTGTTGACATTAATTCAGGATTTCCGATATGTGCCAATCCAGTCAATCCGGGTAAAATATCCGGAAAGGAATTGTCTCTGCGATATACGCCGACAATGCTATAGCTGCCAAAGAAGACTTCTTTTAATGCTTTTACTAATTGTAATGGCTTGTCGGACAGCAAAAATACGAGTGGGAGACCAAGACTCAAAAAGAAAAGGGAAAGAGTCAAATCACCGATTCTTTTGATAAGGCGATGTCTGAAGAGTCTGAGATTGACAATCGGTATATCAGGTGAAATCCCTGAAATCTCTTCTGCGATATGTGAAACAATCACATCGTCATATTCCTGAACCGCATGTATTCTCACTTTTTGCGTTTGGAATTTCATGGATAAAGTCATGATTTCAGAGGAGTCTATGTCTTTTTCAATAATGAGGACTTCATCTATGGAGTGATGAGAAATGATGGCATCCAATGAGGAATATTCGCCCAAAATCGGAAGGAATGTATGCTGCGGATCATCGGAATGCAATAATACTCTTCCTATGATGATTGCATTATGCGTATCTGCAGTATGCAAAGCATTGATGATATCGGCCTCATGCTCATTATTTCCAAGAATCATAACTCGTTTATCAGCTTTTCTTCCCTTGATGGTATGATATGCATGCCAAATCAACCGAGAAAGGACGGATATGCCCAATGCGAAGCCCATGGACATGAGTAATACGCCTCGGCTGAATGCAAAATCTTTGAAAAAATATGTTAATGAAGATAGCATGAAAAAAGCGGCAAAATACCCCATGAGAATGGGTCGAAACTTTCCACCTTGTTCAAAATATGCACCTGAAATGAGGAGTGAACCAATTGTCACAGCCATCATTGCAATGAATACAGTTGGATATGCATATTCTGGGAAAGCAAATGGATTGCCGAATCTGATATCAGTGGCCAAGAGCAAAGAACCTACAATGCTGAGTATATCTATCAAGAGAAATACCATATCACTGAGATGTTTTTCTACATTTGCCAATACAGCTCTTGATTTTATGCCGAGTTTAAGAAAAAACAAGAATGATCTTGAATGACCGAAATGCTTTTTGGCAAAGATCTCCATGGCATCATAGAATACCATGATTTCATTCATTGTGCTTCTTCGAGAGCTTTCACCTTTGAAATGTATAATTGTTGGTTCATGATAATAGCGAATATTCCATCCCAATTGCTTTACTCTGTGACAGAGATCCAGGTCTTCTCCATACATGAAGAAGTCGGTATCGAAACCGCCTGATTCCATCAATGCTTCGCGTCTGCAAAACATGAAAGCACCTATCAAGGCATCTACATCATATGTTTCAAATTCACTTTTATACGTGAGATTGTATTGAGCGAAAACAGGGGATTTCGGGAAAAGTGATTGGAGTCCGAACAATTTGCAGAAGGATGCCCATGGTGTCGGTAATCCTCTTCTGCAAGCAAGTTGAAATGTACCATCTGCATTCAATACCCTGCAACCCGCAATACCGGTTTGGGGCTCTTTGTCCATGAATGCAATCATCTTTCGAATTGTGTCTTTGTCAATCAATGTATCAGGATTGAGCAGGAGTATATATCTACCCTTGGCTTGCTCTATACCAATATTGTTTGCTGCTCCAAAACCGAGATTGACATCAAGCCATGAGAACTGTACTTCAGGAAATTTTTTGGGGAGATAGTCCTTTGATCCATCCTGTGAATCATTGTCTATCACTATAATTTCAGATTCCAATCCATCAAGCGCAATACGCAAGGTTGAAAGACATTGCGCAAGGAAATCCTTGACATTGTAATTCACGATGATGATGGAAATTTCCATGGAGGAGCACTTAATTATTGACTTCAACTGCGCAATAATAGGGAATTATCGCCATTTTCAGGGAGAGGGACGCATTCCGTGTTGCAAAACCGTAAATTGCGTGATATCTATATTCGGAGTCAATCTTTGTCGAATCTCGTATCTGATCACACTACGCTTTTTATTACCTGTCCGCTCAAACTCACTCCATTTCTTGAACAAGAAATTCGCGCTTTGGGATTTATCCCAATTTCCGTTTCCGATGCAGGAGTGAGCATCAAAGGTGGTATACGTGAAGCGATGGCGATTTGTCTTCATTCAAGAATAGCGTCGAGAGTATTGTTCTTATTGAAGGAATTTTATATCCGAACTCCAATGGATATGTATAAAAGCGTGTATGCAATTCCTTGGGAAGATATCATTCCTGATGATGGATATTTTTCGATTGTGACTTCGATTGATACAAGAACTATCACAAATACCCATTTCGCAGGACAAAAATGTAAAGATGCAATTGTTGATCGGATCAGAAAACATCGCAATAGGAGACCTGATTCCGGTGCCGATAAAGATAAAACCGTGCTATTTCTGTATTGGCATGACAATAAAGGTGCTATCTATATTGATATGGCCGGTACTCCTTTACATAGAAGAAGTTATCGACTGAACCCTTGGCAAGCTCCAATGAGAGAAAATCTTGCCGCAGCCGTGATTGCTGCAACGAAATGGGCTCCTTATTCAATGCCCTTTGTAAATCCGATGTGTGGTTCCGGTACACTCGCAATTGAAGCCGCTTTGATGGCATCAGATACTGCGCCGGGTTCGCTTCGTAAGAATTTCGGTTTCATGCATGTGTTTGGATATGACAAAGAATTTTGGCGACATCTCCTCCTTGATGCCATGAATGCGAAAAGAGAATGTGATAGCCCACGGATTTATGCCTCCGATATTCATCCCGGTGCAGTGAGAATTGCACGTGAAAATGCCCGAGAAGCCGGCATTGATGAGTGGATTCAATGGTCGGTGAAAGATGTGCGCGATATTTCATTGCCGGAGCAGCCCGGAATCATCATTATGAATCCTGAATATGGTCAAAGACTTGGAACAGAGAAGTCCTTGGAAGAAGAATATCGAGAAATTGGGGATTTGTTTAAGCAAAAATGCTCGGGTTGGACAGGATATATTTTTACAGGCAATCTGCAAGCAGCAAAATCCATCGGACTTCGCACATCAAAAAGAATCCCATTCTTTAATGCGGATATTGAATGTCGTTTATTGGAATTTGAACTCTATCAAGGCAAAAAAGAATAATCAGTGTTTTCTTTTTCTCAGTCGAATGATGAAAAATCCAATGAGGAAATATCCGGCAAACCATGCGCCTCTGTAGACAAAGGTCTGAACTGAATTGATTGTGGGATTGATTACATTCTTTCCATTGCCACGCATGATTGGATTCATCCAGAGGATTGAAGAATCTCCATGAATCTTGACACGAATATATGTGTCTGTATTGTTCAATATATGACGCAGAGAAATCACATTCGAATCCCTTCGCATGAGTGTTCCGCCTTGACCAATCACATCAATTGCATTTGCGGTATCACTCAAAGTAATGAAGAGGGCTGTGTCTTGTTCGATGTTATATGTCATTGGATAATATTTTACATCTCCTCTCTTTCCTGTCACACCGAATGCTTTGCCATCTTTCAAAGATTGTGTTAATTCATTACGGTCAGCTTTACCGGGTGCATGAATCATAGTCCAGCAAACACCTGTTTCACCATCTGCTTTGGCATTATGGGTATCATCATCACCAACTATCCATGCTGGATAACCGGCAGAGAGGGCTGAATCCCATTGAATGTCGGAAATGCGATAATGATTCAAGACTTCGATGCAATCATAATTGTATAGATATTTGAAGTCATCGGCATCAAAACTCCCACGAAATGTTGGATGCGCGATTGCAAGTACATCAACTGTTGGCTTGATTCTGTCAAGCATCGTTTGTTTATGATGAATGCTTTGTCCGAACATGAAGTCTAGCCATGTAATGGAATTGGCACCAATGCATACATGATGTCTTTTCCAGACATTATATCCATGTTCATAGCAGGGCACATGACCCGGCTTGTTTTTGTAGGTAGTGTCTATGAATTGATAGTTTGAAATTCCCACGCTGTGATAGCCCAAAGCGCGATAAACGCTGTCGAATGCTTCATGTTCTGTATGGCCATCTGTCAATTGTCCCCAAGCTTTTGTATGACCATGAAAATTCGATTTTTTCCAAACAGTGCTGTCTGAAATATCGAGATTTTGATAGGGATTATGCCAAGTTTTTCCTGAGAATGGCTTTCTTTCCGGGAAATCATAGATATTGGTAAACAGTGCATATGGAAGGGTTGCAATGAAGAGCGCGCTCATCAAGAATAGGACCAAACCAAGTCCAATCTTTGTAATGAATCCGAGTATTTTGTTCGAGGGCTTTTGCATAAACTCTATTTTTGTTCTGAATCATTTAGACATGAGAAATCAACACATGCTGCATTCAAAGAAAATCGTGATTGTACTACCGGCCTATAATGCCGCTAAAACACTCGAGCAAACATATCGTGAAATTCCATTCGACATCGTAGATGATGTTATTTTAGTAGATGATGCAAGTCGCGATCATACAATTGAAGTTGCTCGTGAGCTTGGCATTCGTCATATCATCAGGCATGAACAAAACAAGGGGTATGGAGGCAATCAGAAAACATGTTATGCAAAAGCTTTGGAATTGAATGCGGATGTTGTCATCATGTTGCATCCGGATTATCAATATACACCACTACTCATTCCGGCCATGGCAAGCATTATTTCACAAGGTTTATATCCTGTCGTTCTCGGCTCGCGCATTCTCGGCAAGGGCGCACTGAAGGGCGGTATGCCAATGTATAAATACATTGCAAATCGCATACTTACATTGATTCAAAATATCCTCATTGGAGAAAAACTCAGCGAATACCATACGGGTTACCGCGCTTTCTCTCGCGAAGTCTTACAGTCTTTGAATCTTGAAGCAAATTCCAATGATTTTGTCTTTGACAATCAAATGCTATCACAAATCATTTATGCCGGTTTTCCGATCGGTGAAATCACTTGTCCAACCAAGTATTTCCCGGAAGCATCGAGTATCAATCTCTTTCGAAGCTCGGTCTATGGAATCGGTGTTTTGCTTGTATCATTCAAGCATTTCTTACAGCGCATCGGTCTTGCAAAATTTGCCATTTATTCCAAAAAATAATCACGCTTCGGGTCGCATGGTAGGGAAGAAGAGTACATCACGAATGGACTCTTGTCCGGTAAGTAACATAACCAAGCGGTCAATCCCAATGCCGAGTCCTGCTGTCGGTGGCATGCCAACTTCAATTGCCTGAAGAAAATCTTCATCCAAAACCATTGCTTCTTCATCCCCTCCTGCTCTGTCGCGTGCTTGTTCTTCCAATCTCTGTCTTTGATCCACCGGATCATTCAATTCAGTGAAACAATTCGCAAATTCATATCCATTGATGAATAATTCAAAGCGTTCCACAAGTCCCTCTTCATTACGATGTGCTTTGGCAAGTGGAGACATCTCAACGGGATAGTCCATCACGAATGTAGGTTGAATGAGATGTTGTTCTACTTTCTGCGAGAAGATTTCATCAAGAATTTTCATTGCAGTTGCATCTGATTCCACATCCACATTCAATGATCGGGCGGCTTTCATCAGTTCAGCACGGTTCAATCCGCGAAGATTCATCCCAGTATATTCTTGGAATAAATCAAACATCTTTGCTCTTCTAAATGGCTGATCAAAGGAAATGAGATTGTCCCCGGCATAAATATCTCTTTTTCCAAGTGCTTTGTCGGCAATGGTTTGGAAGAGATCTTCCACCATATTCATCATCCAATAATAGTCCTTATATGCGATATAAATTTCCATCATTGTGAATTCGGGATTATGGGTTCTATCCATTCCTTCATTGCGGAAATTCTTACTGATTTCATAGACTCCTTCAAATCCGCCGACAATCAGTCTTTTGAGATAGAGTTCAATCGCAATACGCAAATACAGATCGAAATCCAGTGCATTATGATGTGTGATGAATGGTCTTGCCGATGCCCCGCCATAGAGTGGTTGTAGGATTGGAGTTTCGACTTCCATCCAGCCATGATCATCAAAATAGCGTCTCATGGCACTGATGATCAAGGATCTTTTTTCGAAGACATGTCTGATTTCCGGATTGACTATCAAGTCCACATAGCGCTTGCGATACCGCAATTCTTTGTCTGAGAAAGCATCATAGACAATCTTATTTCCATCGACATCTGTTTCTTCTTTTGCGATAGGGATTGGTCTGAGGGATTTTGTCAAGAGCATGGCTTCTCTCGCATGCACGCTGATTTCACCCATTCTTGTACGAAAAACATAGCCCTTTATGCCGATGATATCACCAATATCAAGCAAATTAATGCAGGAATAAAACTCAGGCAATTCATCTTGTTTTACATAAATCTGTATACGTCCTTGCTGATCTTGTATCGTTGCAAAAGTGGCTTTCCCCATCTTTCTGATCGCCATGATTCTCCCTGCCACAGAAACATCTGCATAGGATTCAGGGTGTTCATCGGAAAAAGTTGAGAGAATTTCGCTGGACGAATGCGTGCGATCAAATACATGAGGATATGGTTCAATGCCACGACTTCTCAATTCATGTAATTCTTCAAATCTTCTTTGTTCTTGATCATTTCGGATATGCTGGCTCATGGAACAACTCATTTTTGGTGAATTTTCGCGTAAAAAACTCTTCAAATCTACATAATTCAGCGAGGATTTCACGAATTCCATAGGAATTATGCCATAGTTTTTTCGTAACTTGCGGGCCGTTGAAAACCCCGTGATCAATTCATGTGATCACATTTATAGTATCATCTCATAGGTCGTATTTGGAAAATACATCATCGAATAAAGGGGCGGGTGAATCCCAAAACAGGCCCACACATAGTGGTGGCCCGGCTCGTTCGCAATCTTCTTCACCTGCAGGCGGCTTTCGTGGTCCAAGACCACCAATGTCCGGCTCAAGACCACCGGGGCCACGTCCTCCGGGACCTCGCGGACCCAGAGAGCGTGATCAAATGCCGGAAAAGCAACGCAAAAATCGCATCAATGAAGAAATACGCGTACCTGAAGTACGTGTTGTTGATGAAGATGGCGCAATGCTTGGCGTGATGCAAACTCGTGAAGCGATTGAACTTGCCTATGAGAGAGAAAAAGACTTGGTAGAGATTGCTCAACAGGCGAATCCTCCGGTGTGTAAAATCATCGATTATGGAAAGTTTGCATATGAGCAGCAGAAAAGAGAAAAATTAGCCAAAAAGGCACAGCATCATGCTCAATTGAAGGAAGTGCGATTCAAATGGCGTACTGACACACATGATTTTGAATTCAAAACAAGGCATGCGCGTGAGTTTTTGGGCGAAGGACATAAAGTCAAAGCAACGGTGATGTTTAAAGGTCGTGAGATCATGCATCAGGAAATCGGTTTGGCACTGCTTGAGCGTTTTGTTACAGCTCTTGAAGATTGCTCAAAAATCGATCAAGCGATTCATCCAGAAGGCAGAACATTATCCGTGATTCTTGCTCCTGAAAAGGCAGTTAAGAAAGTTAAGAAAGAAAAATCTTCAGACGAAGAATAAAGAAAGAGTGACTTTGCATGAAGTCATTCATATTTTTTCACAATTTCAGGTGTGAACAATGCCTAAAATGAAAACGAATAGTGGTGCGAAGAAGCGCTTTACACCGACAGGATCTGGTAAGATTCGTCGTAATCGCGCTTTTAAGAATCACATTCTGACCCATAAAACACGCAAGCGTAAGCGTAATTTGCGTCAGGCGGCTCTCGTGAATGTAGCCGATGAGCAAAATATCAAGCGTCTGCTTTGTATGCGCTAAACAGCGCTTCGCATTTCAAATGAAATGCATTTGGTTGGTTCAACGGGAAATAGCGAAGCTCCCCTTTGACCGCTTTTATTCAACAATTCATGTAGGAGGGCATCATGCCACGTTCCACGCATAAAGTAGCATCGCATCGCCGCCGTCGCAAGTTTATTAAACTTGCCAAAGGATATTGGGGCGCGCGTAGCAAAGTTTGGACAATTGCCAAGAATCATATCGAGAAAGGTTTGCAATATGCATACCGCGATCGTCGCAATAAGAAGCGTACATTCCGCAGACTGTGGATTGTCCGTATCAATGCAGGCGCTCGATTGAATGGCACAACATATTCACGCTTGATGCATGCACTCAAGCTGAAGAATATATCCATCAATCGTAAAGTATTAGCCGATTTGGCAGCAAATCAGCCATCCGTTTTCAAGCGTATCGTGCGCTCTGCAATTGGATAATCTTTGTGATTTCCGTATGTTCGAGGCGTTCTTAGGAACGCCTTTTTTTATGTCATTTCCACCTGAAACCAATGATTGAGACGATTGCAGAACTTCGAACTGAAATTGAGCTAGATTTACAAAGTATCAAAGACCCCGCTTCTTTGGAAGCATTCAGACTAAAGCATCTTGTAAAGAAGGGTACTATTCAAGGTCTGATTGATGGTATGCGTGCAGTACCCAAGGAAGATAAACCTGCAATCGGTAAAGTACTTAATGAATTCCGTCAATTTGTTGACACTGCCTTTGCACAGGCCAAAGAACACATTGAATCAAATGATACCGGCATCGAGCCGATTGATGTGACCTTACCCGGAAGAATTCCGAATATAGGTCATGTACATCCCATCAGAAAAACACTGGATCGTATTACAGAGATTTTTGTCGGCATGGGTTTTTCAGTGGCTGAAGGAATTGACATCGAAGATGATTATCACAATTATGAGGCATTGAATTTTCCTGCGGATCATCCGGCAAGAGACATGCAGGATACATTTTTCATAGATGATTCACGTGGTGATATCATGCTTCGATCACATACTTCGCCGGTGCAAATTCGAATGATGAAGCATCATGCCCCACCGATTCGATCCATCATGCCTGGTAGAGTATATAGAAATGAAGCCGTAACAGCTCGTTCACTTGCGGAATTTCATCAGATTGAAGGCCTATATATTGATAAAGGCGTCACATTTGCTGATTTGAAAGGAACTGTGATTTCTTTCGCAAAGCAGATGTATGGTGAACATTCCACATTCAAATTCCGTCCTTCATATTTTCCTTTCACAGAACCAAGTGCAGAAGTTGATATCACATGTTATCTCTGTTCAGGAAAAGGATGTAGAGTGTGCAAACATTCCGGATGGTTGGAAATTTGTGGTTGCGGAATGGTCCATCCAAATGTGTTGAAGAATTGCGGGATTGATCCTGAAGTATATTCCGGATTTGCCTTTGGTTTTGGAATAGAACGCGTTACGATGCTTGCAACCGGAATAGATGATATTCGTGCGCTCTATGAAAATGATATGCGCATCCTGAAACAATTTTAGAATTCATCATGAGTATCATCACTGCTGATTCCATCATAAAATCATATTCCATGCATGCACTGCATGATACACCAGTATTGAAAGGGATAACCCTGACAATTGAACGTGGTGAATTCATTGCATTTATGGGACCTTCAGGAGCCGGGAAGAGTACACTTTTGCATATTCTTGGTTTACTTGATCAACCTGATTCCGGAACTATTCTCTATGATCTATCAGGGAATGTTATCTCTCAGTCCACGATGAAGAAAACGCTATCGGCTGAATTGAGAAATAGACATATCGGCTTTATTTTTCAGTTTCATCATCTATTACCGGAATTCTCTGCGCTAGAAAATATCATGATGCCTGCATTGATTGCTGGCATGAATATGTCCAAAGCGAAAAGCAAAGCATTGACATTGGCTGAACAGGTCGGGATGTCACATCGCATAGATCATAGACCTTCCGAATTATCAGGTGGAGAACAGCAACGCATCGCAATAGCTCGAGCTTTGATGAATGATCCGGAAATCATCATTGCAGATGAACCAACCGGTAATTTGGACTCAGCAAATACAATTGCGGTATTGGAATTAATCAAAACTATCAGACAGGAACGATCACTGACATTGCTGATAGCAACACATAGCATGGATGTTGCAAGAATGGCCGAGAGAATCATCACATTACGAGATGGGGTGATTTCCTCTGAGGTCCGTACACAAGTACAAAACGGATAATGTCTTAGAGATGAAAAGTTCACAATCCAATATCGTATTCTATCTACGAGCATTCCTCATTTTGCTAGCAACAGTATTGTATTCACTTGCAGCTTTATGTTTATCACGAAATTGGTCATCACTCTTATTGAAATTGGCCGGAATTCGCGTTCATGTGCATGGATTAGAGCATCTCAATCCAATGCAAAGTCGAATATATGTGGTCAATCATACCAGCTACTTTGATATTCCCATTCTTCTTGCATCTCTTCCAGACACCATTCGATTCATGTATAGAAAAAGTCTTGAAAGAATTCCCTTTTTTGGATGGAGCCTTGCACGATCACCATTTATTGGCATACAAAGAGAAAAAGCCCGAGATGCAATGAAAGGCATCGATGAAGCTGTTACATCAATTAGTATTGGTGAATCAGTCGTGATTTTTGCCGAGGGTACCAGATCAAAAGATGGAAGACTTGCAGCATTCAAAAGAGGTGCATTTTTATTGGCTTCAAGATCTGGCAAACAGATTATTCCAATTGCACTCGCCGGTGCACATCAAGTCATGCCGAAAGACAGTAAGCGATTTTATCCGGGTGATGTAGAAATGACCATATTACCTGCTTTCGATACAATGAAAGATATGGACAAAGAAGATGAATTGATGCTACAGTCACAGGTTCATGAAAGCATTAATGCTGCATTGCCATATGCTATGAAATCACAAATACAGAACACGAAATGAATAAAGATTATACATGGCTGAGCGGTTTTTGGACAATTTTCTCAAATCCACATAGAGTAGGATTGAATGGAAATTCCGAACCACTCAAATCCATTGTGTTTGCCGGAATTCTTGAAACATCTGCAACGCTTTTCATTACTTGGCTTCATAGGCAAAGTCCTGCATTGATCGAAGAAAATATTGCCATGATGCAACCATGGATGAATAATGTTCAAACAAATCAACATAATGCCCTTACTTCACTTCCATTTGATCAAGCTTTGCTTTCAACTCTGACTATTTCATTCATTGGAATATTGGGTTTTGGATTTGTGATGTGGCTGATTCATTGGGCGCTAACAAAAGAGAGTAGAAAACTCTATGAGATTACAGGCATTTCTGCGTATGGATCAAGCATCTATGCAATAGGAACAATAATAACAGGAATGATGTCCTTTGTTTTTGGATCTTTGCAGTGGGGACCCCATCTTGGAATCTTTGTTTATCCAGTCGATAGTCCATTCTTATTTGCGATCTTGGCAAGAATGAATGTTTTTTTCCTCGCATCATATGTGGTTTCTGCCTATGCGATGATTGGTTATTCGCAAATTGAGTCTCGTTATGGAAGCATTGCATCCATCATTGCATTAATCATCGTGTTATTATGGTTTGCACTTTTCACTTCGATAGGTGCTTTTTACACTTCATGAAGCATAAAAAAATCATAATCCACATACTTCTACTTTGAATCAAAAGTATATTTGCAACGATCATTTAGAATCCCCAGAATCTTATGAATATGGAAGAATCCGAAGAAATTGAATATGATGAAGCAATTGAAGTGGTTGATACTTTAATAGTTTCTGATATCCACTTAGGCTCGGAAGTTTCCAGATCAAAGCAGTTATTGGATATCATCAAACAATTTCACTTTAAAAGATTGATATTGAATGGTGATGTATTCGATGATTTGAATTTCAAAAGACTCAGCAAAAGTGATTGGAAATTTCTCTCCTATATTCGAAAAATCTCAGGACACAAAGTTGATTCTGAGGTCATTTGGGTTATCGGTAATCACGATGGAGTTGCTGAAATTCTCTCTCATCTCCTTGGCATTGAAGTGTTGGAGGAGTGTATTTGGGAATTTGAGAACAAGAAATACTTGGCTTTGCATGGACATCAATTTGATTCATTTATCACCGAAAATGCCAGATTGACCGATATTGCTTCCTATCTGTATTTGCTATTGCAGAAAGTAGATTCAGAACAACAGCAATTGAGCAGATGGGTGAAAAGAACCAGCAAAAAATGGTTGCAATTGTCTGACTCAAGTGCTGATTCAGCAATTGCTTATGCAAAAAAGAAGGATGCTCAATTTGTATTTTGTGGTCACACACATATCCCTTTAATCAAAGAGCATGATGGCATCCTATACTGTAATTCCGGTTGTTGGACTGATCGTCCTTCACATTATATCACCATTTGTTCTCGACATGGCATACAATTGCGAGAATGTTTTTGAATCTTGAAATGAAGATATATCCGCTCCTTTGTAATCAAGTGCTCCTCGAGAAAGTTTGGGGAGGTCATTCCATTCATCAATGGAAATATGATGTCAAGACATCAGAGACAATTGGCGAATCATGGGAAATTCACACAGCAAATATCATAAGCAATGGTGAGTTTGAAGGGAAAACACTGCAAGAAGTCATTGATATGTATCCACTTGAAATGACTGGTAGAAATGAAGCCATTGAATTTCCATTGCTTGTCAAAATACTCGATGCTCAAGAATGGCTGTCCGTACAAGTTCATCCGGATGATGCACTCGCGCTGGAACTAGAAGGCGAATCAAGAGGAAAAACCGAATGTTGGTATATTCTTTCAGCGGAACCGGATGCAACTATTCAATATGATATAAAAAAAGGCATTGGTATTGATGAATATGCTGCATCCATTGAACAAGGGAAGCCGACGGAGCAATTACAGTTTTTGACCGTTAAAGCGGGTGATGTTATCTATGTGCCCGCGGGGACTGTGCATGCAATTGGTCCTGGAATACTCCTCTATGAATTACAACAAACAAGCGATACAACCTATCGACTTTATGATTGGGACAGACCCGGTTTGGATGGCAAACTCCGAGAACTGCATATTGAAAAGGGTTTGCAATGTAGTCGGCCCGGTGCGGGATCGTTTCCGTATCATCAATTTCCAATTCAGCTTGACAATCATGGAAATTCTATGCAAGTATTGGTCAATGAGCAATACTTTATACTCGAAAGAGTGATGATCGGAACACAATCATTTGCATGTGCATTGAATCAAAAAGCAAAGTTGATCACTAATATCGGTGATGGAGAAGTTCATATTATTCATGATGAATCCACGATTACATTGCATACAGCACATTCAGCATTTTTACCCGCCGGATTGCAACAAGTGCAAGTACTTGCTCCAAATGGAAAAGGCATCATATTGATTGCATGTGAGAATGCCTCCTGAATTGTATTTATTGGTTAATTTGCATGCCATAAGAAATCCTTCGGACCTATATGAATCCCCTCATTTTAGACGGAAAGACTCTCTCAAAAGACATTGAACGGCAGCTTGCTCTAAGGACGCAAGCACTGCTTCAACATGCGCCCGGAAGAACTCCAATTTTGGCAACGATATTGGTTGGAAGTGATCCGGCAAGTGCAACATATGTCAAGATGAAAGGTAATGCATGTAGGCGGATTGGGATGGATTCACGTTCCATTGAATTACCTGAGCATACCACCACTGCTGAACTCACTGCGATTATCAATGAATTGAATACTGATCCAAATGTGCATGGAATTCTCTTGCAACATCCCGTTCCACATCACATTGATGAAAGACAGTGTTTTGATGCAATTGCCCTTGAGAAAGATGTTGATGGTGTTACATGTTTAGGTTTTGGCCGAATGGCAATGGGCTCTGATGCATATGGTTCTGCAACTCCTGCCGGAATCATGGCTTTGCTGAAGCATTATGAAATTCCACTTCGTGGAAAACATGCTGTTGTATTGGGTCGCAGTCCGATACTTGGCAAACCAATGTCTGCCATGCTTCTGAATGAAGATTGTACTGTCACGATTTGTCATTCTCGCACATCAAATCTGCAAGAGCATATTCGCATGGCTGATATCCTTGTAGCAGCTGTTGGTAAACCTGCATTCGTCCAAAAAGAATGGATTCGAGAAGATTCCATCATTGTAGATGCAGGATATCATCCCGGTGGGATTGGCGATGTGCATCCTGATGCATATGGAATTTCTTCTGCCTATACTCCGGTGCCCGGAGGTGTCGGTCCAATGACAATCAGCACTTTGATGTCACAAACGGTATCTGCCGCTGAAAAAGCATTGGGTATCATTCAATAAAGTAATCTTGAGTCTTCACATGAAAATCTATACAAAAACAGGCGATGATGGAACCACCGGTCTCTTTGGTGGAAAACGAGTTGCAAAATTCTCTTTGAGAATTGAAGCATATGGTACTGTTGATGAATTGAATGCAGTGATTGGTGTTGCACTCACGCATGATTTGCCTGCAATGGTTGGTGAACCATTGCAACATATCTCTTCACTCTTGTTTACCGTTGGATCTGATTTGGCAACTCCACAAGATGCTATGCAAAAATCATCTGTCCCTGTAATTACTGAAGAACATGTTGATGTATTGGAACAATGGATTGATACATATCAAGAGCATCTTCCGGCATTGAGAAATTTCATTTTGCCGGGTGGCTCAAAGGGTGGAGCTCATCTTCATTTGGCAAGAACAGTATGCAGAAGAGCTGAGAGGGCCATAGTTGCATTAAAGCAGGAAGAAGAAATCAATCCGATAGTTCTTAGATTCATCAATAGATTGTCCGATTATCTTTTCGTAGCTGCACGATTCGTGAATGCAAAAGAAGGACATGATGACATTGAATGGAAATCGTGATAGATGTCCATGAAGAGAACGCTGATTACAAATATCGGATCACTGATCACTGTCTCGCAAAAGACAGATTCGAGAGGGAATATTCTGAATGCTATGAATGATCTTACCATCATTCAAGATGCGGCAATACTATTCAGCGATACCTTTGAATGGATTGGCAAAGCATCTGAAATATCACAGGAAATTGCTGTAGATCACTTCATTGATGCAAAAGGGAGAGCAATCATTCCTGGCTTTGTTGATTCTCATACGCATTGTGTTTTTGCAGGAAATCGCTCGCATGAATTTGCGAGAAGACTTCGTGGCATCACTTATCAACAAATTGCATCCGAAGGTGGGGGAATTCTCAGTACTGTTTCTGCAGTACGGTCAGCTTCCATTGAAGAATTGGCACAACAGGGAATTGAACTTGCTTGGAAGGCAATTGAATATGGAACGACAACCCTTGAAATGAAAAGCGGATATGGTCTTTCCATTGAATCTGAAATTGCATTGCTGAAAGCCATTGATATCGTAAAAAAAGAAGTGCCAATCCGCATAGTCACCACATTCATGGGGGCTCATGATATCCCTCCTGAATATGCAGGCAAAAGCTCTGAATATGTTGAGCTCATCATCAATGAAATGTTACCTGCAGTCAGAGCATTGAATATCGCAGAATTTTGCGATGTCTTCACCGATACCGGATATTTCTCAGTTGAAGACTCCGAACGCATCTTACAAAAAGCCATGGAACTTGGTTTCTCATGTAAAGTCCATGCCGATGAACTTTCATCATTTGGTGCCGCCGAGATGGCAGGAAGATTGAAAGCTGTTTCTGCTGATCATTTATTATACTGTACTGAAGCAGGCATGGAAGCAATGAAGCAGGGTGGTACTATTGCTACGCTCTTGCCCGGTACTGCATATACTTTACGTTTACCATATGCTCCTGCAAGAACAATGATTGACCATGGATTGATTGTTGCATTGGCAACTGACTGCAATCCGGGTTCTTGCTATACACCGAATATGCAATTGATTCTTTCACTTGCTTGCATGAATATGGGTATGAGCATTGAAGAGGCATTAACTTCTGCAACATTGCATGGTGCATATGCATTGAAAGCAGAAGAACAATGTGGAAGTATAGAAATAGGGAAGAGCGCTGATTTTAATTTGCTAAACACAAATTCATATACAGATTTGGTGTATCATTTTGGGGTGAATCACATTGCAAAAACTTGGTGCAAGGGAATTGCCATTCAATGAATAATGGCTCTCAAATTGAGAGCCATGTATTATTGATCAAGTTTTTGTATGATTAGTGGGGTACAATTACAAATGTCCTTGACAAGTCCTACGCCGGCTTCTGCATTTTTCCGTGAAGTATATTCACCTATTGTTACGACATAACGCAGTGAGCCATCAGGCATTTTTCTGTCAGTAAGATTTACTTTCATTCTTTTTGCTTTATACTCTTCAAATTCTTGTTCTGCTGCAGCCTTGGTCTTAAAGACACCTACTTGCAGTGTGAACAGTGGTTCAAAAGGATTGGTTTTTATTGTATTTCCTCTGGTAATCAAGCCGGAATCAATCTTTGCGGGTTTAGTGATTGCTGTGATTGAATCTTTTTTTGGTGTTTCACTCTTCACAATCTTTTGATCGGATGTAGTAATTGGTTTGATTGCCTGCTTATTAGGTTTTCCTGCACCACCCACAGTAGCACGAAGCAGATCATATGCCGTCAGTAATAATTCAGATTTAGGATAAGCATTTCTGAAATTCTGCATTTCCTCTCTAGCTTTTAGGGTATCCCGCTTCATTGCATGAAAGTGAACAATACGCCATTGTGCATCGTCAGCCCATTCACAGCCCGGTTGATCTTTTACAATTCTCTGATACATTGGAAGCGATTTTGACATGTCTTCCAAGACAGATGCATGGAGAAACTGAACACCTGGATCATCTGGAAATTCGGCTAATAAATCAGGTAAATCTCTTTTGGCCTCTTCAATTTTACCCATTGCGAGTGATTGCAGTCTATTCCTGACAATAGAGGCTTGTCCGGATGCAAACGGTGAAGTCCACAATGCGAAAAGGATTGCGCTCGCTATGATTGGCAAAGCTGATGTAAGAGATTTCGAAGATTGCTTGATCATGTCTGTACTGACATTAAAATTAACGTATATACCAACCCTATATAACCCCACTTTTGTGCCAAAAAATGTAGAACAGACTAAAATAGACCCAAATATCGAAGGTAATACTGAAAAAATGAGCAAAAATCAGTCATTTGTTTGGATTAGATATGGCATTATCAATTGAGCAGCTTCTTGCGCTGCATGAGGTTTGCCATATTTGATGGCATGTTCTCCCATCTCTTTCAATCTTTCCGTATTGCCAAGTAATAATTCGATTGCATATTCCAATTCAGTATTCAAAGCTCCATCTTCTAGTACAAGTGCCGCGCCATGATGATGTAATGTTTCCGCATTGAGTGCTTGCTCATTATTTGAAGCGCCTGGAAGTGGTATGAGTATGGCAGGCTTACCACAAACAGCCAATTCAGCAACTGTTCCGCCACCTGCCCTGCATATCACAAGATCAGCACTAGCATATGCTGATGGCATATCATCAATAAATTGCATCACATGAACATGTTCGGGGAGATCGCGATTGATTGTGAACTCTGTTCCGGTTTGCCAGAGAATTTGAATACCTTTTTCAGACAAACGATCAATCATCTTAATAAGTGATTGATTAATAGAACGAGCACCGAGTGAACCACCGAAAACGAAGAGAGTTGTTTTTGATGGATCAAGATTGAAAGCTTTTGCACCCTCTTCCCTTGAAGGAATATTCTTCACGAAAGCCGAGCGAAGCGGATTACCACAATGCTTCATATTGTCAAATGGCATTTTACCAAAGAGTGAACGATACATACTCTTTGTTTCTTCAAAAGCTATGATGATGATTGAAGCATATTTACCTAATAGAGCATTTGTTTTACCGGGTTTTACATTGGGTTCAATGATGATAAGTGGTATGCCCGACAAAATAGCATAGAGTCCAACAGGAAGACTAATATAATTGCCACCACAAATAATACAAGATGGTTTGTATTGTTGAACAATTGCTCTTGCTTCAAGAATAGCTTTGATCAATACAAAAGGAAGTTGTAAGATTGAGGAGGAAAGTCCACGAAATCCTCGAAGACTCTTCATGGGAGTAAATGCAAAACCATTGCGAGGCAGATATCGAGATTCTATTCGATCAGGGCTGCCGGTATAATGGATAGTCAATCGGGGTAACATGGTTTGCAATTCCTCTGCAATGGCAATTGCAGGAAAGAGGTCACCACCTGTTCCTCCGGCAGCAATAAGAATGCTAATATTTTGTTCAGCATTATGCATGTGCAGTCCTTATCATTCAGTCTAGTAAATCGTGAAGCGCTTGATCACAATCTGTGTACTGAAAACGATAACCGGATTCGATTGTTCTCTGTGGCAATACATGCTGTCCACCCGTGGCAATCACAGCCCCTTCACCAAGCATGATTGACAATGCAATATCAGGAACATGCAACCATGAAGGTCTATGTAAAATTGTTGAAAGCAATTCGGTGAATCTATTCATGGTCACTGCGCCCGGAGCAACCAGATTGAATGTTCCTCTCACTTGTGGATGCTCAAGAGCATGCATTATGAATCCAATGATGTCCATAGGATGTACCCATGACATCCATTGATTTCCCGACCCGATTTTCCCACCCACAAATAGTGAGAATGGTAAGAGCATTTTTGCCAAAGCTCCTTCTCTTGGATCTAAAACGATTCCAATGCGACCAATTACCACTCTTGTGAATTCATTTGCTTGTAATGCTTGTTTTTCCCACTCAATACACACATTGGCCAAGAATCCTGCGCCGGCTTCTGAAAATTCTGTGAACACAGCATCTCCACCATCTGAACCGTAAAAACCAATTGCTGAAGCAGAGAAGAAAAATTGCGGAGGATTTGTCACCTGACTGATTGCTTTTACAATTCCTGCCGTACCATTTTTTCGGCTTTCAAAAATCGCTTTCTTCTGTTGATCAGACCAACGTTTGGCCACCGGTTCACCAGCCAGATGAATCACTGCATGAGCACCATTGATCTTTTCAATACATTCTGCCGAAATATTCACCTCGCCATTCCATTTCACAAAATCTTGTGCCATCGGCAATACTCTTTTTGCTTTATCCGGATTTCTACTAAAGACAATGATGGAAAATCCTGATTCACTCAATACTCTGATGAGTTTTTTTCCAATGAGTCCGGCTCCGCCGGTAACGATGATGGACTTCATTTTGAATCCTCGGATTTTTGCATCAAAGATGTGATTGGCATATTTGGTCTGGCATATGCATATCTATCTATGAAATGAGTAGAATAATATGCATCCAACCCTGCAACAGTGATGGTATCTGCTTGATGAATATCAACAAATCCATCTTTTTGTATGATCTCTTTAGGCATTCTGATTTCAATGATTTCACCAATGAGAAAAATAGTGCCATTCATTGGGATGGGAATATGCATACGATATTCCAACATCATTTTTACAGAGCTTTCCTTGATATACGGTGCTTTGCCAATTGAGCTGTATTCTTCAGTAAAAGAACATGCAGAAAACTCTGAAATTTCATCATCGAATTTCGCGCTTGCCAAATGTGCCATTGGAAGCATTGCTGAATGCACTTGATTGATGGTATAATGCTTACTTGCAAGTATGTTTTCAAGTGTATGTCTTCGTACTGTGTCGGGCCTGAACACCATTCCCAATAATGGAGGAAAAGCACCAATATGAACGATGGAATTGAACACGCTGATATTGGTGATACCGTTTTCGTTGACAGTTCCAATCAGTCCAAGAGACTTAAATCCTGAAATGGAATTAATGAATGTAGCACGATATCTGTCTGACATCGCTTCGAAATCTTCATGAGTAAGAATGATTTCTTCAATCATTTGGTCTTCCACTCAAGCATGCCACCAACTAAATTCAATACATTAAAACCACGAGCATAGAGATATTCGCAAGCTTTGCCACTTCTTCCGCCACTTCTACAATAGAGTATGATTTCATGTTCTTTGAAGTGTTCCAATTCTTCGATTCGAGAAGGAAGTGTATCAAGAGGAATCAGAATCGAATTGGGAATATGTATCTCCTGATGTTCTTCAGGCTGTCTAACATCTATCATGACAGGTGTTTCGCCAACATCAAGTCTGAGGCGCAATTCTTCGGGAGTGATTAGTCCATAGCTCATATTGATAACCTTTAGAATGTACTTTTAATACCGATATTACAACGCAGTGAAGCGAAATTCCAAGTTGCAGAATTATTGACTTGATTCAAAATTGAATTCAATACTGTTTGATACTGCGCTTCGCCAAATAATGTGAGTGTTTGAGACACCTGTTTTTGTAACCCAAATCCTATATTGACAGAGAACCAAAGAGAGGAAACTTCATCAAGAGTTTTTTCTCCTAAAGATAATTCTCTCGTACCGCTTTCAACATATGTGAATGAAAGTGGAGAGTCAATGTGTCGAAATGCAGTTGCTTGTTTATTGGGAATAAAAGATGCCTGACCCATGGCAAATAGATAAAGCAAATCATGCATGTCCCAACGGAATCCACCGGAAACTGCAAGCGTTGGTAAATCTGCTTGCAATACTGTTGATTCTCTAAATGGAACATAATTTTTGATCAAACTATCATATACTTGAACTGCATTGGTGTCTTGACCTCTCAATAAGACCGAATATGGCAAATACTCCATTCGAAACATTGTTTTGAATGTGGAAGTACCTGCTGTGCCTACATGCAATCCAAGACCCAATGGTGAGGAACTTTCTGCTTGAAATCCACTTGGTGAGTCAATCATCCCGATAGTTTTTGGTGAATTCACATCATGAAACTGTGCACTTGCTATGGCATAGGCACCCCATTCCCATCCATTTTTCTCAGGAAGAATAATGGGTTTTTGTTCTACTTTGGATTGAAATGATGACCCTTCATATTGTAAGATGAATGTGGAAATATTGCCTGCTATGTCTTTGGCTTCAATTTCCATCATTCCTTTCGTCACACCGGCCGCCGGTTTGACAAATAATGTGTACTGCGGAGTACCTTTCATGATCATTGCTTCTGTAATCACGATTCCTTTTTCAATGGCGAGCAATCCTTGAGTTGAAAGTACACGCACACGCTCCAATCCTTTATCTTCAGAACGTTCATCTCGAATCACGACATTGATGGAATTTTCAAGATTGCGTCGTTCAAAAGATGGTGGAAGGGTATCCACTACTTCTTGTAAGACTTCAAATCCTTGACCGATCATATTGCCATATGCATCATTTGTGGCAA
>JALRFC010000049.1 GCA_023253875.1 Candidatus Kapaibacterium sp. | reverse complement strand
CTCCGGTTGATATAAATAATCCAAACCAAATCACTATGGACAAAATCACAGGTATTGGATATAGTGGCATATTCCATGGGAAAAAGTCTTTCCCCTTTTTCTTTCTCAAGAGCATGAGACCAATAGCTCCACCGATGAATTGCACCAAAGCTCGCATGGCAACAATGGCACTGATGATTTCACTCATCCTAAACAGCAATGAAAAAACAAATGCGATTCCACACAGAACCATGAGTGAAATGTGTGGGAATTGTCCTTTGGGATGTACAGATGCAAATATCGAAAAGAATGAACCTTCCTTTGCGGCAGCATACGGGATACGTGAATAACCAAGAGTAACGGAAAAAAGAGATGCAAATGCGATGAACAGAATGAGTCCCGTAGCAATCTTTGCCGCAAATGGTCCATGTAATGTTTCAATGAATGTACTCACAATAAAAGGTGATTGTTGAACTTCTTGCCAAGGAATGACACCAACAATACTCAAATGCATCGAACAATAGAGAATGGCAATACCAATGATGGAAATGAAGATACTCTTAGGAATCACCTTTTCGGGTTGTGAAATTTCACCACCAAGATGACAAACATTATAATAACCAAGATAACTATACACAGTTTTCAACATTGCATGTCCAAGGCCCACGAAAAATATCGAAGAGAAAAATTCGGGTCCTTCGCTCATTCCACCAAATGCTTTTTGCGGATCAAAATGAACTGCACCACCTATGATGAGCCAAAGCATTGTGCCAATCACTGCCACCCACATGAACATGGAAATCTTGCCAATCTGTTTGATATTTCTATAGAGTAAAGCAAAAATGAGGAGAACAATAGTCCCTGAAATTGCCTTTTGAGAAATGGGATCAACAGGTAATAAGTAAGAAAAATACTGAGAGAAGCCGATTGCTCCTGATGCTATGACCAGTGGTGCCTGAAAAACCGTTTGCCATATGAAGAGGAAGGACATCAAAGACCCCCATGTTTTTCTTCCATAGCTTTCTTTCAAAAACACAAAACTACCACCTGCTTGTGGCATTGCAGCTCCAAGTTCGGCCCAGATCGTTCCATCTACAATGGCTAATAATGCACCTGCTAGCCAAGCAATGATTGCGTGTGGACCATGCATGGATTGTATAACGATCGGAAGTACAATGAATGGTCCAATCCCAACCATGTCAATCATGTTCAATGCAGTAGCCTCTTTCAAACTGAGAGATCGCATCAAACCTTGAGAAGAAGAAGTAGAATTCATGAGCTCGGTTCAGAACAGTATATTGCATTCAGAAAGTGTGCAAAATACGAAAGACCGAAGACATCATGTCTGAAAATACCATGCGACATCACCATATATACCTTCATCTCGCCAAAGAAATTCATGATCATTGCCAGGATATGATCATCACGGAATGTTATTCTCAAGAGAAGAATATTCTTGTCATACGATGTGAATCTCAAGATGGAAACTCTATTGCTCACATTGAATGGATCATGCACAGTGCATCACCAATCATACTGTTGAAGAAAGATATGCAAAGGGCAAAGAGTAATAGTGTTGATTTGTTCCCATCTATCATAGGCAGAAAAATATGCTCCTGTACAAAGCATCCAAATGATCGCATGATCTTTTTGAAATTGACCGGAGCTACTATTATCGGACAATTTTTTGGTGGTGCGCATACAGGATTATTCGTGATTGATGCATCAGATAGAGTTATCGATATATTCAAAAGAGCACCACATTCAGTAGGTGAGGAATATGTCCCTTCTTTGAATTCAATGCCAACATTGGATGATATGAACCCCACTCTACCCATCAATGAAGCGCTCATCAAAGCAGAGCATTGTGGCAAGCTCTATGCGAAAGAAATCTTTGTAGCATTTACCGATCTATATCCTCATATAACTTCTGATGTCACTCTACAAGAGCTGAGTGACAGTCAATGGAAAGAGTTGAAGTCATGCTTTCATTTGATTTTGGATGCATCGTTTCAATCCAATACTGCATATATACTTGAATTGGCAAATTCAATGCTATGCATCTCTTGTATTCCCTTACGCGAATCCGTACAGGTTATATGGTCGGGTGAATCAATGAGTGAAGGAATCAGGAGATTTCAAGGTCTGAAACATAAGCAAGATCGAATGAAAGTATTAACTCAAGAAATTGCTTCTGATTTGCACAATCGAAGAGAAAAACTTGAGCGGACAATCACCCATGTATCCGAAGAGGAAAATAGTCAAGCAAGAATTGCTGAATCGCAGCATATAGCACAATTGCTCTTATCGATGCCATATCCAGCGCTTAGAGTGCATGATGATACCATTGTATTGCTGAATGCTGGGATTCCGATCAGCATACCGGCTATGAAAGGCAAAACATATGCTGAACATGCAGAGTATTATTTTAAAAAAGCAAAACATGCACGAGAACGAATTGAAACTCGAAGAATGTTGCTACCGGAATTCCGACTTCAATTGGAACAAGTAATTTCCATGCAAAAAGAGTTGAATCAAGCTCAAGACTTCCGAGCACTTGAATCAATGCATAAAAAACTACAATCAAAGAAAACAGAACATGGACATAATCCGATTCAACAATTGTTTCGTGAATTTAGATTGAATGCACATTATGTCCTTTTTATTGGAAGGAATGCACAAAATAATGATCAATTGACTACGAAGTTTGCCAAGCCAAATGATCTATGGTTGCATGCAAGAGGAGTGAGTGGTTCGCATGCAATTTTGCGTGGGCCATTGAATCCCCCAAAGAATATCCTTGAAATGGCTTGTGAGATTACTGCCTACTTTTCAAAATCAAGAAATGCTTCCTTTGTTCCGGTGGCTTATGCATTAAAAAAATATATTCGAAAACCCAAAGGGGCCGGACCGGGTTCTGTCATTATGGAAAGGGAAGAAGTGATCATGGTTGAACCACGATTGCCTGTAGGGACTATAGATTCTTGATCATCTTGTAATGCGGAATGCCAACTTCCATGAATTCATCACCGATGATTTCATAATTGAGAGATTCATACCAAGACATGACTGTCTTTCTTGCATGAAGTATCACTGATGTACATCCATGATTAATGGCCACTTCTTCAGCATATTCCATGAGTTTCATTCCAATGCCGACCCCTTGCATAGAAGTTGATACACACACTTGTCTGATTTTACACATAGATGTATCAAGTGAACTGATGATGCAATATGCGAGTACTTTGTCTTCATATATCCCGCCAATATGTATATCATGCTCTTCGCCTTCAATGTCCTTCATTGACAATTTCATATTCAGTGGCGTTCTCAATATATCCTGTCTTAATTGCAAAGCTTGCTGATAATACGGAGATTCAATCGAAAATGTGGAATATGTCATATCCAGTCTTGCCTTTACTTTTTTAGTTAAGGAAGACTTGACCAAGTCATAGGATCTATCTATCAATCGAATAATCTCGGTATCACTCATTTCGGTATGATTGAAATTCAAGGTAATCCAATGTTTTTTGCTCATGTGATATCCCGGAGAAATACTTGCATGATTGGCAATAAGCTCCTGAATCAGCTCTGGATCATGTTTGAGATTGATAGTTTCCATAGTCTGACAATCAAGAAGTGCAAACATTTTTCCTCCAATCTTCATGACCATGGTCACTTCATCGAATGGATATGTTTCCTCTGCATTTGGTTTCAACATGCAATAATTCGCTATTTCATCAAAAGTCATGGACATTTCCTGAATTTGATTTGTGAATTCACGGCAAAACAATGAATTTGGAGGGACATTCCCATCATTCCGCCGGAAAACCGATGATCGCTTTGATATTCATGTTTGTGTTTAGTATTCCTACTCTTCTTCAAAGTCAAGAGAATTTGAAGATTATATCCGGGCCAATGGTGACACATGCGGATATACGCCATGTCAATATCTGGCTGCAAGTTTCAGGAAAGGGGAATATTCAAGTTTCCTATTCGCCATTGAATGAAAATTCCAAAGAGAGATTAAGCAATATTTATGTTGCTGATTCAGCTCATGGATTTCGGGTGCTGATGCAGATTGATTCTGTGGAACATGGGAAGACATATACATATGCAATCCTATTGAATGGAAAGAATATACAGGTCAAGCATCCTCTCGAATTTCACATTCCCGCATTATGGCAATGGAGATCGGATCCGCCGAATTTCAAGGTTGCATTGGGAAGCTGTTTTTATGTGAATGAAGAGCAATATGACAGACCAGGCAAACCCTATGGTGGAGATTATCCAATAGTTGCCAATATACTCACGAAGAAACCTGAATTAATGCTTTGGCTTGGTGATAATGTCTATTTACGAGAAGCAGATTTTGGATCTAAAATCGGAATCTTGAGACGGTATGAACATACGCGGTCATTGCCCGAATTACAATCACTTTTGGGTTCTGTTCACCATTATGCAATTTGGGATGACCATGATTTTGGTCCTAATGATTCAGACAGGGGATATATCTTGAAACATGAAGCAAGAGATGTATTCAAGCAGTTTTGGGGTAATCCAAGTTATGGTAATGGAAAACAGGAGGGTATATATACCACTTTTCAATGGGGTGATGTACAGTTCTTTTTATTGGATAATCGGTTTTTCCGATCCCCAAATAAGCGAATCTCGGGTGATAGAACGATTATAGGTGAAGAGCAAAAACAATGGTTGATTGATAATTTGATATCCAGTAATGCCACTTTCAAAGTGATAGCCATGGGTGGACAATTTTTAAATCCATTGGAGCGCTTTGAAAATTATGCCACCTATGCAAAGGAAAGACAAGAAATTATTGACTTGATAGGAAAAGAACATGTTTCCGGTGTCTTCTTTTTGTCTGGTGATAGACATTATAGTGAGATGACTGAACTCAAACCTACAATTTCCGGACCTTCCTATTCTCTTCTTGATTTTACTGTGTCTCCACTGACATCAGGAGTATTTACTTCAAGAACTGATCTCGATAATAATCCTTTAAGTATCCCCGGTTCAGCAATCTATGAAAGAAATTATGGCATGCTAGAATTTAGTGGATCAGCAAATGATAGAACTGTCGCTTTTGTTCTCTATAATAAAGAAGGCAAAGAGCTATGGAGAATGTCTAGAAGAAGCGAAGAATTCGGAGTACAGAAAAAGAAGTGATTTTGTCAATCTGCAAGTGACTTTATTTTCAAGCACTTTCCAAATTATTCGAAAATATGTGAAAAAACGCCATGAAAATGTGTGACTTTTTTCATTGACTTGTGTCATTATACCCGAAACATCACCACTTTTTTCGGTTAATGACAATGCAGTCAAGCTCATTTTTGTCTTTGTTGACATTCTCTCTGATTTTGTTCTCAGCTCAAGAGTATAGCTTCTCCAAGCCTCTCAAAAAGATTATTATAGACTCAACCAATAATGTTTCATTGAGTGATCGACATTATTATCTCTCCATTCCTTCCGCTTACAATAAAAAACAAGTTCAAATGTTGAAGGAATTTATTCAGCAAAGATTCAAACCGAAAATGCAATCAGATATCCAAGCATTTGGTGAGATTCTGTCTTGGGTAAATTCTCGTTGGGACCATGATGGCTCCATGAGTCCAGCCAATATGTCAAGCATGGAAATTCTGGAGGCAGCAGAACAGGGTCGCAATTTTAGTTGTAATGAATATGCAAATGTGTTCACTGATATTATGCATAGTTTGGGTTTTGTGTGTAGAACAATTGGCGTTGCGACGTCCGATATAGCATATGGTGGTATGGGAGTAAGTCACTCATTATGTGAAGCATGGTCGAATGACTTGAATAAATGGATATTGATTGATCCTCAATTCGGACTTCTCATCAAGCAAGGGAATCAGTATGTAAATTTTGCTGAATTGCAAGTATTGCTTTCCAAGAAACTAGATAAATCAATACAGTTTGAGCACTTTGACACTAGAAAGAAAACAACAAAAGAAAGAGAACAATTACGTACGGAATATCTTGAATTCATCAAACAGTACAATGCATATATAATGTTCAATGCCAGACTTTCAGGAAAGGATATTTTGCATGTCTTGCCATTGGGTTCATATCCCCAATTTTTGACCAGTCAAGGTGGAAATACCAGACCTTTGATATTTCTCAGTACTATAAATGATGCATACTTCTCATTGAATCGAACCCATATGTTATTCGATTTCAATATACCTTCAGGAGATGCCGGTTCTGTTGCGGCAATTGATTCAAATCTTACACAAGAATTATTTATGGAAAGAATGGCCGAAACTGCATCAATACCTGATTTTACTATCTCATTCTCGAATAATATGCCTTGGTTTTCTCATTATGAAATGAGATTCAATGAAGATGATTCATGGAAAAAGATCTCAGGCAATACCATGAAATTACTCTTAAGAAATGGTAAGAACACCATTGAAGTTCGGTCTATCAATCAGGCAGGAATTGCAGGTCCAATTACATTCATGAAAGTGCGCTATCAATAAAAGACCGCACTAAGAATGGATAGAGTCAGAATAATTGCGATGATTGAAATCCGCATTCGATAGGATTGAAAAAAGGGGAGAAGGACAAGGATGAACATGGCAGCAAAGCTTAAACTCAATGCCAAATCTACCGGCATGAATGAAATCATTCCATGGATGGGCTGAAAAAACCAATGAGGTTCAATGGATGAAGATTGTGGAATGACTGCATCTGCAGGTGGCAAAAGAGTCGTGAATTCATGGAATACCATACCGGCAATAACCATGAGTATTATGCATCCATAGACGATAGGATTATCGAAGTTCGAATAGGATAGAAAATATTTTCTAATGCTGTATAAAAGAAAAATCAAGAGTATAGGAAAGATCATTGCATGGAGTGAGAAGAAATGAGCAATGATATCAGTTGGATGACCTAACTGTATGCCAATTCCTTGTTCCAAAATTCCTTTGAATATGAGATACGATGTTGAAGAAAAAATATCCCACGGTAAGATATATCCCAACCAAGCAATGGCAGAAAGGAATAATCCAATCAGTAGAAGTAATACCCAAAAACCTTTGAAATAGCGTGCATCTTTTACATGAATTCCAAAAAATAAAAGGATGAGGATAATGGATGCGAGCAATAAATGGGTATTTATTGCATGTATCGTTTTACAATATTTCAGTGGTGTAAACTGAGAAATCTGTGTGATACTGAAATATGATCGAGTAGGTATGGTATCATGAGTTTTGGCAAGAGGATAGAGCATCTCACCTGGCATTGCAAGTGTATCTCCTTCAGCATCCACTTTCACCGTAGGAGAAATAGTAATAGTGAGCGGATGACCTTGTGCATTTGTCAATTGTGCCGATGAAGGCGAAAAATGCATGCTGATAATCAGGCCTGTAAGTATTTGCAATAATAAGGATGCTACAAATACTGAAGACAATACAGTAAAGGGTGTAGATGAGAGTAAATCAGCTAATGCATGTCGTGCATGATCATCCCATTGAGCTTGAAATGATTGTTTGAATTTTTGCAATTGCATGCTTAATGGAGAAGGCATATCCAATACTTACACTTTTGCATATGAAATCGCATTCAAAGGCCATGGCTCAATGGATCTAAGCATAGGCAATACTTCCTCAACAGAATCTACAATATGCCACATTTGCAAATGCTCAGGTCTCATGAATTGCTCATCAACGGTTCTTTGTAACATCGTAATCAAAGGATCATAAAATCCATCAATATTTACAATCACAATTGGTTGATGTGCCAAACCAAGTCTTTTCCACGTTATGGCTTCCAATAGTTCTTCGAGGGTTCCGCAGCCTCCTGGAAGTGCTACAATTCCATCGGATTTGCGAATCATCAGAAATTTGCGGGTATGCATGTCTTCCACTTCTTCCAATACACTTATGCCTTTATGTCCCCATTCAAGATTCTGCATAAATTGAGGAATAATACCCCTTACATGACCATTTCCGGCAATTGCGCCATCAGCCAAACGACCCATCAGTCCGGTGCTACCACCTCCATATACAATGTCTATGTTCTCTTTGGCTAATAAAGTACCCAAAGCAAAGGCTGAATCTAAAAATATGGGGCGGCATTGATCGCTTGATGCACAATAGACACAAACAGTACGAATTTCTGACATGAATGTTCTCGATGTGTGAATGTAACTTTTGACAAATATACGGCGTTATTGACAGTGTGTCAGGATTATCATACAATTTGACATTACACTGATTTTTCATTATGGCTAATTAATGAATATATTGCCAATTAGTACATTTTGAAATTGTTAGGCATATTTTTTGATAAAGTAGTAATCATGCAAATGCCTACTGAATACTTCTTAATGTATTATTGATGATTAGACATTTATAAGAAAATGCTATATTCCAAGAAATGAAACAACAGTTTGACTTATGAACATACGATTACTTACATATCTCCTTTTTGCTCTCTTTTGTCTTGCCCAAAGCGACTCAATGCAAGCTGCTGGAAATGGAAAGAATAGTCAAGCAAAATTGGCTGCAACATATTCCAAGAAAATCATGACCGGTGGGATGTTTAGCCCGGGTAAAGATTCTGTTTCAGGCATAGCACGAAGAGCATCAATTGACACATCCAGAAATAATCGAATCATTGGGATTCGTGAGCATTCCGGAGGAATTTATCAATTAGAATTAGATATTGCCGATAATCAACAGAATCTTACAATCGGCATTTATAATCTTCTTGGCAAAAGGGTCATTGATGTGCATCAAGGTTCTGAGTTTGCCGGAAGATCCAAGATGTTTGATATCAATGTACAAGGAATTCCGAATGGGATTTATATGTGTATTGTTCAAGGTGATAATTTTAGATTGGCTGAGAAATTCTATGTATCTCGCTGATTGATTCCTTGTTGAGAAAAAGACCGTTATCAAGTAACGGTTTTTTTTTGCCCTATTTTCAGTTTCGAACATCAATGAACATTCTCTTATGCAGATTCCAACCTTTCGAAAAGCTCTTTTGTATATCTCTGTGAGTTGTTTTACGGTGCAAACGGTTCTTGCATCTTCGGGTTCACATGATCTCATACCACAAACATTCTTGTGGATTGTGATTGCATTATTGGCTGCGAGATTGGGTGGATTTGTGGAGAGATTTGGTCAGCCGGCTGTTTTGGGTGAACTCTTCGCTGGTGCAATACTTGGTAATTTGGTGTTGATACAGTTGCCATGGTTTGAGGGAATGAAAAGTAATGAATATCTTCATTTCATGGCGGAATTGGGTGTTGTCATTTTGCTCTTTCAGGTTGGCTTGGAGTCGAATGTCAATGAAATGAAAAAAGTTGGAGCTTGGGCATCTATAATTTGTGCTATTCATTGCACAATTTTACCTTTATTGATGATTTTATTACCAACAGCTGGAGTTTATTTATTTATCAAT
>JALRFC010000499.1 GCA_023253875.1 Candidatus Kapaibacterium sp. | reverse complement strand
CCCCCATTAAAGCTAAAGGAGACCATTTGCCATTAACTCGTACTCTCATTACACCAACATCTAAAGATGTTAGTAAAGATGCATGACCTGTAAGAATACCTATTAAGCCAGTACTACTAGGCAGAATAACTTCTTCAGCTTCTGTCTTCCAAATTGTACGATCAGGAGCAATAATTTTTACACTCAGAGTCATAGAAAAGCCTAATTAAATTAACTTGTTGTTTAAAGTGATTCAGCTTTTTTAATAGCTTCGTTGATATCACCGACAAGGTAGAACGCCTGTTCTGGTAAATTATCAACTTTACCATCAAGTATCATGTTAAACCCTTTAATTGAATCCGTAAGTGAAACATACTTACCTGGTGATCCAGTAAATACTTCAGCTACGAAAAATGGTTGCGATAAGAATCTTTCAACTTTTCTCGCACGAGCCACGGTAAGTCTATCATCTTCTGATAGCTCATCAAGGCCAAGAATAGCAATAATATCCTGCAGTTCTTTATAC
>JALRFC010000498.1 GCA_023253875.1 Candidatus Kapaibacterium sp. | reverse complement strand
ATGACGGCTAGGGCTGTCTGTGCGACAGTCTTAACTGCTCTCTCGATGGCCGAAGCCCAAAATGCCTTACTTGTTAGCATATAGCGTTGTCCTTTCTTTAGTGTTACAACATTAACAATTATATATGAAGGTCCAGTGGGTGTCAAGTCCCATCTGGATTATCTGTGTCATAGTTTTGAGTGGGATCTGATTCACCAAACCTAATTCTGGGATTATTGTTCCACAGACGTACGTCTTCATAAGTTGCTGAAGTAGTGTATGCAGTAATAATAATAGATATTAGGGCTACCCCACCGATAATCATTTCAACACCGATCTGGCTTTGCATAAACACTGTAAAAGCACCAAAAATAATCATTGCCATACCGATAATATAAGCACCATGAATTAGTCTGCGACGATATCTCCAGCTAGGACCAGTCATTAGTGCCTCGTCATCAGCTTCTCTCTGAGCCTTCTTTTTGTAGGCTCTAGTCTGCATTGCTTTACTAGCTGAAGCTATAATGCTTG
>JALRFC010000497.1 GCA_023253875.1 Candidatus Kapaibacterium sp. | reverse complement strand
CTAACAATTATCTCATCTAAGTGTTCCTGACTGAATTCTTTTAACTCAGCCTCTCTCATTACTACATCATCCAAAGCATATTCAGGTTTACCTTTCGGAACTTCAATCACATAACGCATTCTAAACATTGACACAGTTTCAACTAAAACAAATTCAGTATCTTTAGACATAATAACTCCATAAAGTATTTGGTGCCCCCTCCGTGAGTCGAACACGGCACCAACGGATTATGAGTCCGCTGCTCTAACCACCATGAGCTAAAGGGGCTATTCAAAAAATCTGTTTAAATAATCTGCTGCTTCTTTCACACCGTCAATATGTACCATCGTATCAATCTCATCCAATAACTGAAGAGTCATCTTCACCCATAACAATCTTAACTCATTTGGTGGTAGATTGTCAAGATGTTTTTGAAATTCATCGTCGTAAAATGGTTGATGCATTTGCTACACTCTGTACTTTATCATGGAAAGCCTCTACTGTCAAGACTTGTGTTGTTGAAACGACACTTGCT
>JALRFC010000496.1 GCA_023253875.1 Candidatus Kapaibacterium sp. | reverse complement strand
TATCTTCTAATTTCTTATAAGCACTTGCTTTCATTTCCTTAATCTTATTATTAAGTTCGTTATCTGTATTTTTATCAGTCACTAAATCACTAATTCCGATACTAAAACCAGCAGTTAATAACCATCTACATACTAAACGTTGTGTATTATCTAAAAATTTCTTAATTTCTATGGGTCCATAATCATGATAAATAACAGGAATTAAACCATTTGTTATATTATGAAAAACAGCCTTATCTAAATTTCCTGCTATTAAACTACTATTATTAATAATTACCTTATTTCCTGCTTTATTTTTCTCTTCTATGAAAAGTGATGGTGGTAAGATTTCACTAAATAATTCTCTACCTGTATATGTATAATCCTTATTTGGTTTATGTAATTTTCCTTTAAAATAACTATTACACATTTGTAAATTTGCCATTTGTTTATCACTTACAATGGTATAATCCTTCGTTAATCTGAATGAACCAACCAATGTATCTTGAACGACTTCTATACTTGGTTTTCCATCT
>JALRFC010000495.1 GCA_023253875.1 Candidatus Kapaibacterium sp. | reverse complement strand
GCCACTTGTTAGATTCAATGTTTCAGTAATGCTTGAAAAAAATGGACGAAAAGAAACAGGCGTTTATGGAATTGGTGGAAGACAGTCTTATGATTCATATTTAGATAATGAGAACTGGAAAAATGTTTGTGATGAAGCATATAGAATTGCATCAGTTAATTTAGAAAGTAAGCCCGCTCCTGCCGGAGAAATGAAAGTTGTTCTAGGACCAGGTTGGCCTGCAATTTTAATCCATGAAGCAATTGGCCATGGATTAGAAGGTGATTTTAATAGAAAAAAAACCTCAGCTTTTCACGATTTAATGGGGCAGAGAGTTGCAAGTGAGGGGGTTACCATCGTTGATGATGGTACTATCGATAAAAGAAGAGGCAGCCTAACAATTGATGATGAAGGAACTCCAACAGAGAGAACAGTTTTAATTGAAAATGGAATATTAAAAAATTTTATGCAAGACAGGCTTAATGCAAGATTGATGAAAACTAAATCTACAGGAAATGGAAGACGTGAGAGCTACAAACATGT
>JALRFC010000494.1 GCA_023253875.1 Candidatus Kapaibacterium sp. | reverse complement strand
AGACTAGCTTGGAACGATACAGACGTCGGCATTGCTGGTACAGTTACCGGTGCTGCAGATGCCACCGCTTTGTCACGAGAGACAAATGGTTCAAACACTACCCATGCAGTTGGAGTCGCACTTCCGAGCTTGGACAGAAGCACGGATGCTATCCGAATGTAGACACTCGACACCGTGAACCCTTGAGGCGTGTCAAAATTCGTCGCAACTTGAAGGCCCATTTGTATAGGAGAATGGAGGTTCTTTTACCGGAGGAAGCGAACAATACAGTAACCATTGCCACCCGCCCCTGCAGACCGGTTTGAAGGACTTCCGCCACCGCCACAACCAGGTGCACCTGCGGCACCTGCGACAAAAGAGGTACCACCGTTACCACCACCGCCACCGCCGCCACCACCACCGCCACTGGCGGTGCTGATGCCCGAACCTGCGTTTGTTGCACCACCGCCTGAGCCACCATTTCCACCAAGACCAACCGTTCCGTTGGTACCGTTGGTACCGGATTGAATTGTTCCTGTGCCGCC
>JALRFC010000493.1 GCA_023253875.1 Candidatus Kapaibacterium sp. | reverse complement strand
AATCGTTCTTCATCTGGCGCGGAATCCGACCGGATACCGCGCCCGTGCATCAAGCACTCGCTGCGTGAGATCTCTCAGTCGTCCTCACGTCTAAACAGTTGGTAACGCCGGGCGTACCAGAAGAAGAGCGGCAGCTCCATCAGCAGGAAGGTCGCCACGGTAAAGCCGAACCAGCTCACTTCCGTGACGAGCAAATCGAAGCGCACATCGCTTCCCCAGAAATTGGCGCCGACCACCACGAGCGCGCAGAGATTCGCGATGAGATCGTTGATGGCGAGTCGGTTCTGATCAGCGCCGGCGAAGCGTGGATAGACGATGAGATACGCACAGATCAGGATGACGGCGTTGACCATCAGGACGAATTGTTCGGGACTGCTCATCGGGGGTTCCGCGCGACTCCAAAGTGTCGCATTCTATCCAAGGAGGAGCCTCGCATGACCTTACGTCTAGACCGCCGACAACTGATCCACGCCGCGATGTATGGTCTCGGAGCGCTTTCCCTGCCCGCCGTCGGCAGCATCCTCGCCG
>JALRFC010000492.1 GCA_023253875.1 Candidatus Kapaibacterium sp. | reverse complement strand
ACTTCGTCAATGCAGTTAGAGAACTGCTGAGTAGGCACTTTGACATCGATCAAATAGCTGCCAAATTAAATGCCAGTCATGACTTGATAAGATTGGCAATCGATATCATCAATCAAATCTCCACCTAGCAATCTGGCTCAATGCCCGGTTGGCACTAAATAGTTTTCCTGCTACAATACAATTTAGGGACCTTAGCTCATGTTGGTTAGAGCAGCGGACTCATAATCCGTTGGTGCTGTGTTCGACTCACAGAGGTCCCACCAAACATCTGGCGTTAGTATAATGGATAATACAGCGGTCTTCTACACCGCGAATATGGGTTCGATTCCTGTACGCCGGACCAGATCGTATGAATAGAAATAATACTGATTACAACTTGGAAGAGGACATCCGAACATGTGCGTGGATGTTGAAAAAAGTGCAAGACAGCGAGACCTATGCACAAAATCTCTACGCGGCCATGTGCAACAATGTGTTCCAACGAAACGAAGTATGGCCTCGGCTGAAAGATGAATACTGGTCATGCTCATGGCG
>JALRFC010000490.1 GCA_023253875.1 Candidatus Kapaibacterium sp. | reverse complement strand
CGGAATCCATCTTCGAAGCCGATATAGATTCCTATGATTCATTCCTGGCTGAAAGAAGAAAATTGATGTCCGAGAAGATGAAGAATTACTATAAGAGTTTGTAAGATGAATAGAGTACAAGCGCTTCTTGGATATGATATAGAACTTCTTAAAAAAGCCAAAATGCATTTTGCGGCCAGTGTTCGTAATAATGAGCCAATGGATGCTTTTTTCAATGGTACATTCAAGCAATGGCAAGAAGATCAGTCAGGAAAGAATTTTGAGCAACCATTTATCATTGCTTGGATAACATATAGAAAGCATGAATGGATGTTTGCAGGACTTTGGCGAAGTATTTCTTGTGTAGAAAAGCCGGGAGGTGGTTTTACATACAATACAGAGTTATTAGCAGAGGGCTCTGAATTCATCGGTAGACTTATCATACATTATAATAAACCATTCAGACAATCATATCCATATGCCTTGACATCATTAGATGATATATCCATTAAGGAGATTTTACGAGAGCCATACACAATGACTCCATTTCCAGGATTT
>JALRFC010000048.1 GCA_023253875.1 Candidatus Kapaibacterium sp. | reverse complement strand
GAGCAGCTCCACGCTTGCCAAGAACAGGGCGAAGACGTATATCATAGACAAGAGTGATCATCACTTCACCAACTTCAACTCTTCCTGCTTCTTTCCAAGACATGGCAGCAAAGCCTGTTGAAGTATAGAAGCCCGGAGCATAATTGCGGGTATGTGGGATACCTTGAATAATATACATGCCTGGTTGAATATTTGAGAACAATGCATTACCATTTGAATCAGTTTCAACAGTAATTGCCATTCCTTTTTTGGGTTCTTTGTCTTTCTGAACAGGAAGTAATGTCACTCGGCCTTTAATGCCAAGTCCATTGGTATCTTTCAAAGCCACTGCAAGTCCATTATTGTACACTGCTTTTTTGAGTAATGTGAAATTGATCACCATGACATCATTTACAGTGAAACGAAGTGCATCATTTGCATTGAGCTTGCTATCATAATAGACATGTGAATGTGACTTAGCCAATGCTTCATTTGGTGTCGCCATCGCGATATATGTCATTCCCGCAGGAACTTCAATGCGATAATTACCCTGCGCATTTGTTTTGACCGCAAATCTCATTCCGCCATCTTTGCTTCCGCCATTGGCTTCAATGACCATGAATGAAACCATAGAATTCGGTACTGGATTGCCTTCGCTGTCTTTTACCATACCTTCGATTACTTTCATCGCAGGTTTTTCTTTCACGGTAACTTTTGCAGGGATTTCAATGATCTTGTCGCATTCTGCAATCATGACTTTTGCATCGCCCATTTCAAGGACATTTTCATACCATTCAGCAATAAAGCCTTCACCTTCGAATCTGATCTTATATGATCCGGCGCGAACCATTACCATCCATTGTCCATTCTTGACTTGAGCTTCATAAGCGGATGGACCATTATTGTCTTTCTCTAGTCTGATTACTTTTACTTTGCCATTCAAGATTGGATTACCATTGTCATCTTTGAGCATACCCACGAACTTTGCACATGGAGGTGCAGGCACATTATCGCAATTTTCTTTGACGGTGATTGTCCAAGATTGATAGGTGATAAGAGTGTCATTACCTTTAATAAACATGGCTTTAATTTTAACGCGTTGGGAACCAACTTTTGTAGGTGTCCATGTCAAGCGACCTGTCTTTTCATCTATTGAAATGCCATCAATTTGTTCGAAGAGTGACCAGAACAAAGTACCGCCATCAACCGGTACTCTTGCAACTGCTTCATATACGTATAACTTATTGAGACATGCGATCTCTTTTGGCTTTGAAATGATTTCAAAGTTTTTGGTTTCATACCCAACTTCGATTTTGAAGGTTTTCACAGCTTGAGATTTTGGTGCTTCAAGCATCCAGGCAGAAACAATAATCTCATGGCTACCATATATCGGTGTCTTCCATTCGATGATGCCTTTATCAGAAATTGTCATGCCCGCAGGTGATTTTTCAAGTTTGTATCCAAATCCACCTTTATAGGTTGATGGATATTGGAGTTTCACTTGATACGTAAAAACTTTGCCTTCGAGGATATAATGAATTGGGGGATCGATGATGATTCCAAATGTATTTGGTTCTTCACCACGAATCGTGATTGCAATTTTATCCGAAGGTTCGCTTTGTGCACCTCCTGCTCTAGCCACAACATAGAATTTGTGAGTTCCTGCAGGTAGATCTTTCACAATGGCCGAAGTTTGCCATGTTTCAATGATTGCTTTAAAATCAGTTGGGACATTTCCTACAATAGATGCCATGTAGACAACATATTGCAAAGTAGTGTCTTCCGATGGAGCAATCCATGATAACTTGACAGTTCCGGGGGCGATGCCATTTCCGTCAACAATGACTTTGAATTCTTTCGGTTTGCCGGGGGCATTAGCCAAAACAACCGAAGTCATGGAAAAAATCAGCATCAGCATGCTCAAAAATGAGCGTGATAATTGTAATGCTTGGACCAAGATGGACCTCTAAAAATAAATATATAAAGAGCTTAAAATGAAATTCTCATACTTGATCTTCCACTCGCATTTGAGGGGAATTTTCTGTCAAAAGACTCAATCTCAGCCGAATTCAAGGTAAAACCTGATTCTATGACCACTGTAATCATTGTTTTTCCTTGTTGTAGGCGAGTTCTAATAGCATAGACATATGTATCGGAATGATTGTCACTTTTGGAATCTTCAAGGAGATCAAATTCTTTCTCGGATCGAACAATGCGAACACCATTTGGACCATCTTTCTTTTTGGAGAAAATATATGTTTTGATGTTTGACTTCTTCAATGTCACAGCCTTTTTTTCTCTCGGCATTGGTGGACTATCAAAAATTGGGATGATGGTAGTATCTACTTCATAATCAAGTGAATATGGCAATATTTCTTCAAAGCGTGATGAATCACTGATGTCTGTGAAAATACTATATTTCATAGCCAATGTGAGGAAAAGAGGTTTGGTGGTATCGATATGAATATGCTCAATCTTCCAGGTTTTAAAGGAGAATCTGCTCTCTTCCGGAGGTCCGCTCTGAAGCCATCTCATTGATCTTCCTCCGCCATCAATCGCAAATCGCATGCTATTCATTTCTACAGGTTGCGTAGGGAGGGACACTTCATTAACATTCTTGTCTAGATCAATTGGTGATTTACATCCAATCAAAGTAAGAAGGATACATGCGGTCATTATGACTATATGCTGAAGTATATGGGGTGTCTTATTCATGATCATCATAATGTGATGGAAATTCCATAGAGTAGATCGAGTTTTTGAGCATCAAATGACTTGCCTTGGAATTGGAATTGCATAAATGATTGCTCAATACCCAATTGGAGCGAAATGGCATTGCTAATTGGATATGCAATACCAAGTCCCAATTTTCCTAATATTCCAATCTCTGTACCACCAGCTACGGCTTGTGTATAGAATCTCGAATTGCCTAGCAACTCAATTGCTGAGGTTCTTCCTTGCAAGAAAAGACCACCTGTGAGCATCGGTGAATATTGATTGAAAGCATATGGCCTATCTTCTTTGATGCCTTCATAATTCAAGACAAATGGTTCTCTACCTGCTTCTATTCCGACTGAAATATGTTCACCCAATGACCATGCGAATGTGACTCTTGAATTATCAAGGATGCCAATTTGCTCACGAATGCCTGAAAATTCGGGTGATTGCAATGATGACATTCCACGGAATTGCATCCAGAATTGAGGATATCTTGTTGATAGAGTTGCAAAGTCTATACGTGGAGCAGCATCATTGCTTTGTGTTCGATCTAATATTGACCGTTCAGTATCATTCGCACCTTCTTTGGTTGGAGATACCGATGCAACGGGATTATCGCTTGGAGCCGTGTCTTTCAATTGCGTTACAGCACCTTGTTTATTGATATCATCAGGATTTGATGATTGATGTACGGAAATTGGTGGCAATGTGATCATTGGCGTGACGCTTGCCATGTTTTTGATGCGATCTTTATAGACAATGCGTACAGGAGCATTGTGTTGAAGAACGATATTGGGAATATTGGATCCCACTCCGCTCCCGGAAATCAATGGTGAAAATCCACCGATTGACTCTTGCTTCGACATCAATCTCATTATTTCATCTTGATCTCTGGTGGAAAATGTGTCGCCGATTCCATATCCACCTGCTAATCCCAAAACTAACAATGCAAGTGGCAAGGCTTTTTTCCATCCGGATGTATTTTTTTCAGCAGATTGCGTCGCCATCCCCAATTGCGAGAATACCGCATCTTTTGCGGCAATGGGAGGAGTGAAAGCTTCTGTATCATGTGGAATCACATTGCGCATCGAAATAAGTTCGCGCATGGCAGCACGTGAGTCTTCGCTGTCCTTTGCAAGTGAACTAAACATCTCATCTTCTTTCTCAATGGGTAATTCTCCATCGAGATAAGATGTGATGAGCTCATCAATGTGCTCGGGTTTTTGTTGCTGTTCCATATAATCCATCTATTGAATTCAGTGTTTTGAGATATCTGCTATATATGGCGACAAAATATCTCTGATCTTCTGCTTTGCTCTAAAAATCCTGATTTTGACCGTAGACAGAGAAGTCACTGTTATTTCTGCAATTTCTTGATAGCTCAAGCCTTCATATTCTCGTAAAATAAAGGCCTCTTTATACTCAAGCGGTAGTGTTTCCATTGCTTTCGTAATCAAACCAAGCAATTCTTGTTTATCAAGTGACATATCAATTGAAGATGGCAAATGATATTCTTCAAGTGAAGTATGGCCTTTGTCGCTTCTTTGCATGTTTAAGCATAAATTCCGAGCAATACGCAGAAGATATGCAGGAACATTGGTCATTTCTCTTTCTTGTTGTGCGCTATTGTAGAATTTGACAAATGTCTCTTGGAATGCATCCTGCGCACGATCATAATCACCCAATATTCTCCGACAATATGCAAATATCCGGGGGGAATATCGGGCGTATAATTCCGCAAATGCCTTCTCTGAAATCGACTTTTCCAATTTCAATGCGGCATACAGTTCTATATCGGACAACTCAGCCGGATATTTGTTCATACGCTTCAGTAACAATGTGATGCAAATTTAGTTACATTTCATAGCATATACTTCATACTTGTACACTGTTTCAACGATTTGCTGTACATTGATGGAAATATTGAGTGTTTTCGACTCATCAACCGCTTTGCTATCTTTGATAGAGGAATTACATTGTTTTTTTGATATTTGAGACATCATTCATGGAAATTCTACAGGTTTTTCTAACTCCCGAGGGGCTATTCAGTGTATTGACTTTATCGCTATTGGAGATTGCACTAGGAATTGACAATGTCATATTCGTGTCTATCATCATCGGCAAACTACCACTTGAACAACATGCAAAAGCACGTAGAATATGGGTGATAGGTGCATTGATCTTGCGTTTTCTCTTATTAATGAGCATTTCCTACCTTGCAGGTTTGACATATCCGCTATTCTCAATGATTGGTCATGACTTTTCGGGAAGAGACCTCATTATGATGTTTGGAGGACTGTTTTTGCTGGCAAAAAGTACACTAGAGATACATTCAAAATTGGAAGGCGACCAATCTGAGTCCAAGAAGGGGATTGTTGCAAAGAGCGCATTTTTCTTGGTAATTGGTCAAATCCTCTTGATTGACCTCATCTTTTCATTGGATTCGGTGATTACGGCGATAGGACTTGCCAATCATATTCCCATCATGGTGGCTGCAATCGTTATCGCTTTGACAATCATGTTGCTATCTGCCTCTGCAATCAGTGCATTCGTGGAAAAGCATCCAACACTCAAGATTCTGGCATTGTCCTTCCTTTTAATGGTAGGTTTGACGCTATTTGTGGAAGGATTTGGTGTGCATGTGCCCAAAGGATATATCTATTCTGCAATGACATTCTCATTACTCGTGGAAACACTCAATATTCGTTTGCGCAAAAAAACGCATAATCCTCCTGTTCATTTGCGATAATAACCATGTCTCATAAGTCACATTTACATGCAGATCGAGTCGAAGGAATGGGGATGACCATTTTCTCGGAGATCACTCAATTGGCCCAGGAACACAATGCCATCAATTTGGGGCAAGGTTTTCCTGATTTTGACGGGCCACTTGAAATTAAACGTATTGCAATGGAATCAATCGCTTCGGGGAATAATCAATATGCTCCAATGATTGGCATGCAATCCTTGAGAAGAGCGATTGCTAGACATCAAACTAGGTTTTATTTCCATGAAATAGATCCGGACAGAGAAATTACGGTGACAACAGGTGCTACTGAAGGTTTGCTTTCAACACTATTGGCATTCATCAATCCTGGTGATGAAGTCATAGTCTTTGAACCTTGTTATGACTCTTATGTTCCGGTGATTCGCATGGCGGGTGGCATTCCGGTGCCGGTTACATTGCATGAACCAATTTTCAAATTCAATCATCATGAATTGCGTGAAGCCTTTTCGGTAAAAACTAAGGCCATCATCATCAATACCCCGCATAATCCCACAGGTATGATGTTCACCCAATTGGAGCTTGGATTCATTGCGGATATGTGCCAAGAATTCAATGTACTGGCAATTATGGACGAAGTATATGAACACATTTGCTTCGATCCGGTAGGTCATGTTCAAATGCGCTCTTTGCCTGATATGAAGCATAGAACAATCACCATTTCCAGTCTGGGAAAATCCTTTTCCTTTACAGGATGGAAAATCGGTTGGATCATAGCTCCGGAGGAGCTTCAAATCCCAATTCGCAATGTTCATCAATATACGGTGTTTTCTACCTCAACTCCATTCCAAAGTGCTGCCGCGGCCGCACTCGACTTGCCTGATGTATATTTTTCGCAACTCACTGAAATGTATAGAGATAAAAGAGACTTTCTTGCCCATGCATTGTCTACGGCTGGACTCTATCCAATCATCCCGCAAGGCGCATATTTCATCATGGCAGATACATCAGAATTTCCATTCCCAAATGTGAAAGCATTCACTAATTGGATGATTAAAGAAATCGGAATTGCTTGCATACCAAGTACCGGATTTTATCTCAGGCCCGAAAGAGCCGGAAATTATGTAAGATTCTGTTTCTGTAAGTCGAATCAAGTATTGGAATCAGCCGCAGAACGACTTCTAAAGATACAGAACTCATGAGAAGGAGTCTGTATTGTAAAGAATTGTCAATCATTTATGAAAAAATGCTCTACACGCTTTGCCAAATCATCATGTTCGATAGGATTTTTTAGTAGTTTTGCAGTCATCACATTTCCAAAACATAATCGATAGGTACTTACATATGTCACAACCACTGCATATCACCGATGAGAATTTCGAAGCAGAAGTTTTGAATTCCGATAAACCGGTATTGGTTGATTTCTGGGCAACATGGTGCGGACCATGTCGCATGATTGCTCCTATCATCGAAGATCTTGCAAAAGACTATGATGGAAAGGCAGTTATTGGTAAACTTGATGTTGACAATAATCAACAAGCCGCTGAGAAATTCGGTATTCGTTCCATTCCCACGATATTGATCTTCAAGGGTGGACAATTGGTTGATACAATTATCGGTGCCGTTGGCAAACCATATATAACAGAGCGCCTTGAAGCCCATATGAATTGATTGGAGAAGTCTCCATGAGCAGACCCGATCTTCTCTCTGAGGAAGCGATACGCAATCACTTGGAATTATTGCCTTTGTGGAAGTCTGATGGAAAGAATATCATGAGGACAATTATTCTTCATGATTTTGTCTCGGCCATGGGATTCATGAATGCAATTGCAATTCATGCCGAAGCTATGGACCATCATCCTGAACTCCGACTCTATGGTTGGAATAAACTAGATGTATCAATCAGCACACATGATAAAGGCGGGCTCACAATGCTTGATATGGAACTTGCCTCCAAAATTGATGCAATTAGTCTCTAATATGCCATTATCAAATCATCCATAAGGGCGACCATTGCTTTGTCAACGGTTGCCTTTTTTCTCAACTATTGGAAGGAAATATGAATTCGATCATTGCTGATATCCATGCCCGTGAAATCTTGGACTCAAGAGGGAATCCAACAATCGAGGTTGATGTCATACTTGAAGATGGTTCTTTTGGTACTGCCGCTGTTCCTTCCGGAGCAAGCACAGGTGAACATGAAGCATGTGAACTTCGTGATGAAGATGCATCGCGATATGGAGGCAAAGGGACACAAAAAGCCGTTGAAAATGTCAATACAGAGATTGCAGAAGCACTCGAAGACATGGAAGCCGATGATCAATTTGAGATTGATGAATTATTGATCGATTTGGATGGCACGGCGAATAAATCGAAACTTGGTGCAAATGCAATTCTTGGCGTTTCCATGGCTGTTGCCAAAGCAGCTGCTGCAAGTTATGGAATGCCTTTATATCGCTATTTGGGAGGTATGGTCGGCAATACTTTGCCTGTTCCAATGATGAATATCCTGAATGGTGGCAAGCATGCTGATAATACAGTTGATATTCAGGAATTCATGGTGATGCCGGTAGGCGCTGATACCTTTTCTGATGCACTTAGAATGGGAACAGAGATATTCCATGCCTTACGTTCAGTATTGAAAAAGATGCAGTATAATACTTCTGTTGGTGATGAAGGTGGCTTTGCTCCATCACTCAAATCCAATGAAGAAGCATTCGATGTGATTATGAATGCAATAGTGATGGCTGGTTATACACCTGGCGAAGATATCGTTTTGGCGATTGATGTTGCAGCGAGTGAAATGTATAAAGATGGTGCATACCATATGTACAAATCCGGTGGTGCATCCAAAACGCCTGAGGAAATGGTTGCTTGGTACACTTCTATGTGCGAGCAATATCCATTATTCTCCATTGAAGATGGAATGGGTGAGAATGATTGGGCAGGATGGGCTCAATTGACAGAAGCATTATCTGACAAAGGCGTTCAGCTTGTTGGTGATGATCTATTTGTGACAAACCCGGCATTCTTGCAAAGAGGAATTGATGAAAATATAGCCAATGCGATTTTGATCAAAGTGAATCAAATTGGTACATTAACCGAAACATTACATACGATTGCATTGGCGAAAGAACATCAATATGGAACTATTATTTCTCATCGTTCCGGAGAAACAGAAGATGTCACGATTGCCGATATTGCTGTTGCAACCAATGCAGGACAAATCAAGACAGGTGCGCCTAGTCGTACCGATCGAGTAGCAAAATACAATCAATTGCTGAGGATAGAAGAAGAACTTGGAAGTTCAGCACGCTATGCAGGCATGTCGATTCTCTGATTGAATTCAATGATTCACCACATTTGAAGCGGGTTTGATATGAGTATTGTCTTTGGAACCGATGGTTGGCGCGGTATCATCGCGCGAGATTTCACCTATGACAATCTTGCCCTTGTTGCCACAGCAACTGCCAATTATATCAAGCGTATTGGTGATAAAAACCCATCCGCCGTAATTGGCTATGATACGAGATTCATGTCTCGAGAATTTGCTGAAGAAACTGCAAGAGTCTTCGCATCACATGGTATCACAGTGCATATCACGCAGGATATTTCTTCAACTCCTCAAGTCTCTTTTCACACAAAGCAAAAGGGCTCCATTCTTGGGATTGTTATCACTGCAAGTCATAATCCACCAATCTATAGTGGCTTCAAAGTGAAAGGTCGTTTTGGTGGTCCTGCTTATCCTGAAGAAATAGCAGAGATTGAAAAAGAATTAGAAAAGTTGGGAAATAAAATCCCAAAAGCGCCAGCCAAATCCCTTGATGAGTATATTCTTGAAAGAATGATCAGACCTTTCGATGCGCAAGAATCATACTTGCGTTATATCAGAAAGAAAATTGATCTGGATTTGATCAATGATTCAGGCTATTCTGTCCTTCTTGATGCAATGTATGGTGCCGGTCAGAATATTCTTCCGAAGGTATTGAATAATGTCACTGAATTGCATGCAGAAGTAAATCCTACATTTGGTGAAGTCAAACATCCTGAACCAATTCCGCATAATCTTCATGAATTTTTGGAACTCATGAAGACCGGGAAATATGATATTGGAATCGCAACTGATGGAGATGCCGACAGA
>JALRFC010000489.1 GCA_023253875.1 Candidatus Kapaibacterium sp. | reverse complement strand
AATTAACTTTGATAACTTAACTCCATTATATCCTCAGGAAAAAATTAAATTAGAAATTGAAAGCACCAAGATCGAAAAAAAAGCAGATGTTACAGCAAGATTAATTGATCTAGTTGCGCCTATTGGTAAAGGACAACGATCACTTATTGTGTCGCCACCACGAACAGGTAAAACGGTGGTATTACAGAATATAGCTCATTCTATAACCACCAATCATCCGGAAGTTTATTTAATTGTTTTATTAATTGACGAGAGACCTGAAGAAGTAACAGATATGCAAAGATCTGTTAGAGGTGAAGTGGTTAGTTCTACATTTGATGAACCAGCAATGCGTCACGTCCAAGTAGCAGAAATGGTTATTGAAAAAGCTAAGCGTTTAGCGGAGCACAAAAAAGATGTTGTTATTCTTTTAGATTCTATCACTCGTCTAGGCAGAGCATACAATGCTGTTGTTCCTAGTTCAGGAAAAGTATTAACCGGTGGTGTAGATGCCAATGCATTGCAAAGACCAAAACGCTTTTTTGGTGCTGCAAGAAATATTGAAG
>JALRFC010000488.1 GCA_023253875.1 Candidatus Kapaibacterium sp. | reverse complement strand
CCATCTGCATTTGAGCAGCTTAGTATGCCAGGAAATTCCCATATTCAGCAGCAGCACCTTCGACAGCACCCGCAACAATCCAGTACTACATCTACCACCCTCCCAGCATCTTTAGGCAGTTACGTCGATCAACATGTTAGTCAGAATGGTTTGGTTCAGCTGCTGCTTAAATCGCAGCAGCACCCCCCTCAGTATATGGCCCAGAATCCATTGGAGCAGTTACTGCAATCACAAACTTTTCTTCAACCTGCTTTACAAATTGAAGAACTCATGCCAACGCTCAGTCGGGCACATCAGCAGCAGCAGCAGCAGCAGCAGCAGCAGCAGCAGCTTCTCATACAACAACTCTTGAACCAACAAAATGAACTAACTACGTCACTTCCTCCGTCAATATCCTTATCTGCTCCACTCATGACGGGAGCGGGAAATCGGTCTCAGCTGCATATCAGTTATCCCTTACAGCCTCTGCAGCAGCAATTCAATCCATTAAATGATTTTTTGCTCAGCAGAATGTTGGATAATTTGCAGCAGCAGCCAAATTATTCCATTAC
>JALRFC010000487.1 GCA_023253875.1 Candidatus Kapaibacterium sp. | reverse complement strand
CCTATCCGTCGTGGGCGCAGGAAATTTGAGGAGAGCTGTCCTTAGTACGAGAGGACCGGGATGGACGCACCGCTGGTGTACCAGTTGTTCCGCCAGGTGCAGTGCAGAGTAGCTAAGCTGGGACGGGATAAGCGCTGAAAGCATCTAAGCGCGAAGCCAATTCCAAGATGAGTACTCCATGAGGGTCCTGGAAGATGACCAGGTTGATAGGCTACAGGTGGAAGTACAGCGATGTATGGAGCCGAGTAGTACTAATTACCCGAAAGCTTTCTTCGAGCGATTTTTGTACCCCTACGGGGAAACTTCTTTCAAGTAAATGTCATTGATAACAGATGGTTATCAAAAAGAAAATATAGGTAGCAAGCCGAGATGTTTCACAAGAAACGAAGGTGAGCGCCAAAGATATTTAGGTGACTTTAGCGTGGGTGTCCACCTCTTCCCATTCCGAACAGAGAAGTTAAGCCCCACAGCGCCAATGGTACTGCAGTAAAATGTGGGAGAGTAGGTCGTCGCCAAATTTTATTCAAGCCCAGATCAGCAATGTTCTGGGCTTT
>JALRFC010000486.1 GCA_023253875.1 Candidatus Kapaibacterium sp. | reverse complement strand
GTAACTAATACACCAGTAGAACTAAATACAGAGACAGTAGGTAACGATGAGTAACGAAACCAACCAAGAAGGTCTCAACGAGATTTTCGCCGTCACTTTGAAGCGGGAAGTTAAAAACTTCCCGTCCGAAATGGATAAAGTATTCTACCGCAAGAAATTAAATGTTGCGGACGATGTTATGATTGCCGTGTTTGATTCAAATGGCAATTGGGTAACAGAGTTTTAGGATTGATTGGGTCCCTTAGCTCAGCAGGATAGAGCAACAGCCTTCTAAGCTGTGGGTCCCAGGTTCGAATCCTGGAGGGATCGCCAATGCGCCGGTATAGCTCAGTTGGTAGAGCATCTGATTTTTATAAATAGTTCTACCAAAGGAGTTACCAATGAAAACTTATGTTTGCTTAAATTGTAATGAAGAAGTAGAGTGGTCTTATCAAAAAACTAACAAATACTGTAACAATACTTGTCAACACGAATATCAATATAAGATGCGTATTGCCGAGTGGGAAAAAACAGGAAAGATAGGTAAAGGTCCAGTTAAAAGATATCTTTCAGAACAGCGT
>JALRFC010000485.1 GCA_023253875.1 Candidatus Kapaibacterium sp. | reverse complement strand
AATGACAGTTGGCGGTATTCTTATTCGTCAACAAGTTAAAGATATTAGAATCATCGGTAGAAATACCCAAGGAGTTCGCCTGATTAGATTAGAAGAAGGTGATAGAATAGCAGATATTACTACTGTTCCTCATGAAGAAGATGAGGATGAAACAGATACAGTAGAAGGAAATGAAATTATAACACCTACTAATCCAGACCAATTAGAACTGTTGTAATATATTGATAATTAAGGTGTTAACAATTAACTTCTTAAAGAGTTTGTGAACTTGTTCAGAAGTGCTTATTTTTGCGCCGTATTAAATATGTCGGAGGGATGGCCGAGTGGCTGAAGGCGCCGGTTTGCTAAACCGTTGTAGTGTTTTAGAACGCTACCGAGGGTTCGAATCCCTCTCCCTCCGCTGATTATAGTTTTTAGACCTTTAAAGAACCAATTGTTTGCTAACGCAACAATTGGTTCTTTTTTTTATTAGCGCCTCTTACGAGCTTGCAAGATATTGATTTTTGCTATTCTATTTAATGATAAGAGCAATACATATTTAATATCACGACATAATTAACAT
>JALRFC010000484.1 GCA_023253875.1 Candidatus Kapaibacterium sp. | reverse complement strand
CACCATTAGTAATAGACTCTGCAACTAATGCTCGTGATGCACGCCGTGATATTATCTTATTGAATTCAACTGTAAGAAGCCGTCTTACAAATTTGAATGTACGTTCAGATTCACCATGGTTATTCTTCCAAACAGTTTCTCCAGGTTTCCAACCAATTAGAAATATTTCTAGAGATGCTGATATTGATTTTATTGATAATGGTATTAATGGTCCAGTACCACCAAATCTTAAAGATGCCCGTAATCAAATAATTGCTGCTCAAGATCCTATTCGCTTCCGTATTTTTGCTAGAACTAGTGAATTACGTAATGGTGATGCAGAATATGCAGGTATTTATATTGGTTATATCACACTAACTTCAAATAGTGCTAAAGTTTCTCCAGTTAGATTGAAAGTTACATTTATCCACTTAAGAAACCCAGTTGAACCAGGTAGCTTTGCACGTCCAAAATCACCTGAATTTGGTTTAGATTGGGGTATGAAAATTACAATCCGTAATTCACGTGGTGCTATTGGAGATACAACAAACTTAGTATTTGGTACAGGTCACAGAGCAACAGATGGT
>JALRFC010000483.1 GCA_023253875.1 Candidatus Kapaibacterium sp. | reverse complement strand
AGCCAGGTCTCCAACGTGGCGGCATCTGAGACCTGCGAGAAGGGAGGTTCGTCGATGCTTCGTGATCCGAACATGGTGCTTCCCCTTCTCATGCGGCGCCGGGCAAGAACAAACCCCGACCGAGGCCGGGGCTGGGTGGGCGATACTGGACTCGAACCAGTGACCTCTACGATGTCAACGTAGCGCTCTAACCAACTGAGCTAATCGCCCCGGTGATGGGAGTATACCGACGATCCGATGCCCGGGCAACCAGCCGAACTCGGCTATTCTTCGGCGGAGTCATCGGCAGTCAATCCGGAAGGTCCTTGTGAACGACGATCCCCAACCGCTGCCGTCCCTCGAGATCACGCCCAGCCCACGCCTGAGCTTTGCGCTCCAACAGGGTTGGGAGGCATTTCACGCGGCCATCGTGGCGGTGGGTGCGACGACCTTCACCAAATGGTTCACCCATCGATCGGGCGATGCCGATCTTGCCGAGACGGTGTCGCTGCTCGTGGCGGACTACCTCGATCCGGAGATGGATGATGCGGACCGCCTGGAGGCGCTCGCATCCCTCGCAGAGATCGG
>JALRFC010000482.1 GCA_023253875.1 Candidatus Kapaibacterium sp. | reverse complement strand
AAAGAACTAATTTAAGATTTCATTTTTTAAGTAAAGGTCAATCAGCCATAAGGTTATCTACTGCTTTTGATAGTGTTACTTTATACGGACATGATCCGGAAAAAAGATTAGATGTCTTTGGTAAAATTGGGAATGCGGGAGTGAGTATTGCTACAATTGATGATCTTAAAAAACTATATAGTGGATTAGATTTAAATAGCAAGTCTACATCTGTAAGTATGACAATTAATGGACCGGCACCAATACTAATGGCTCAATTTTTTAATGTAGCAATTGACCAAGCCTGTGAAAAATATATTTCTGAAAATAAATTATGGCCTCAGGTCAATAAAAAAATAAAATTATTGATCAAAGACAAAGAAAGACCTGAGTATATTAACTTAACTAAGGATAAATCTTTGCATGAATGGCATAATGGTTTAGGCTTAAAGTTATTAGGTGTTTCAGGGGATCAAGTACTTCCCCCAGAGGTTTATGAAGGAATTAAAAAAAATGTCTTGTTAAATGTTAGAGGAACTTTGCAGGCAGACATTTTAAAAGAAGATCAGGCTCAAAACACTTGTATTTTT
>JALRFC010000481.1 GCA_023253875.1 Candidatus Kapaibacterium sp. | reverse complement strand
AGGGAAAGTAGATAGAGGAGTTCTTTTACAAAGTAATATTTCACCATTTTCATTTTTCAGTATACCAATAGCGACAGATATCATAGTAGTAGATTAGAATAAAAACATCAATAGCCTATATGCATTGAGCATATAGGCTATTGATAACAATAAAAACCGGCAACTACCTACTCTCCCACACACCTACGCATGCAGTACCATTGGCTCAACAGGGCTTAACTTCTCTGTTCGGAATGGGAAGAGGTGTGACCCCTGCGATAGCGTCACCGAGAATAAACACGATATACGTAAGAGCATCATAAAACTAAAGCTGTTTTATCTATCTCATCACCCGAGTCATAAAGAGGCGCATGCGCATTTATGAGAATGAATCATCTTGAAGCACTTTCTTCCAAAGGAAGAGAGCAGTAAAAAAGCGAACCTCTAAAGGGATCTTCGACATTGTTACAGAATCTTTAAGGGAAACTGAGAGTCCATTCACCTTTTGCTAGTGTGAAGGATCAATGTTGGTAAGCCGTTCGGACTATTAGTACCGCTCTGCTCGCGCATCACTGCGCTTAGACATACGGCCTATCA
>JALRFC010000480.1 GCA_023253875.1 Candidatus Kapaibacterium sp. | reverse complement strand
AAAGACCTATGGTTTTTACTCTGAAAAGTCCTGATAAAGCTCGTATGGATTTTACTTTCCAACCAGGCTTAACATATGTTCAAGCATTTGATGGTACTAATGGTTGGACTATTCAACCTTGGACAGGTTCCAATGATCCACAGCCCTTAAATGAAGATGATTCAAAAGATGCAAAAAGAATGGTAAAAATGGTATGGAATGATTTATTATTAAATGGAAGTGATGGTTCTGCTATTGAATATAGCGGTAAAGATGAAATTGAAGGTTCTGAAGTATATAAAATCACCGCAAAATCTACTGATGGGGCATCTAGAGTGTATTATTTAGATATTGATTCATACCTTATAATTAAAACTACAGTAAAGTATAATGAGTCTGGCGTTGCCAGAGAAAGTGATTCATACTATAGCGAATATAAAGTTGTTGATGGAAGAACTTTGCCTTATAATATCGAATCTAAATCGAATGGAGAAACCGTTGGTGTGTCTTATATAGAAGCATATCAATTCGATAAACAAGTAGATGATTCTTTTTTCTTAATGCCCTCAAAATCTAAATAATAAGTGTACACATCTATG
>JALRFC010000047.1 GCA_023253875.1 Candidatus Kapaibacterium sp. | reverse complement strand
GGAAAAAGAAATCATCTTCTGACATGATGATATTGTCCGTTTCTGAGAGTTCATGTATGGAAACAGGACCTTCAATTGACTCTATTGCAGATTGCAAATGCTGTTTGAGTAATGCCCGAGAAGTATCGGCACCGATAATGATATAAGCTGAAACTGAATCACCGGGAAGTAGCGATCGTTCAAATTTTGACCCGCAAAACATCGAAATATCTCCACTAGCTCCATATTGAATGCTATTTCCTGCATTCAGAAGTGCAGAGAATTCTTGGTCAGTTCCTGAGAAAACCGATGCATTCATGCCGGCAACTTGTGGTCTGAATGAAGTTTCTTTCGAAGTAGCAAATGCCATAATTCCAACAAATGGATGTGGAAATCCGGCAAAGCGCCCATTCCTCCAAGCAATTTCTGCATCTGCTCTTCCTAACATATGATCAGGAATTGCTTCAGCAAATCGTTCAACTCTATTTTCTCTACCATAGTTGCCTATATCCCAATCTCCAAATATTCCAAATGCAGGATTGAATATTGGGGCATCATTCATGTTTTTGATTGTGAATTTGAAGGTGACGCTATTCGATGCAAGTTTTTCCACAGATTGCTGAATAGATATGCCTATTCGATTTCCACTTGGTACCATGCTATCTGTCAAGATAGTGTAGGCACCTTCTGTATTGTTTGCAAATCGAATTCTTGGTTCAAAATCAGATGATGCTGGAAAACCGGTGATGATATTTCCGGTAGAACCAGCGATGAGGCCACCATCATAGAGCATTGAGCCAAAGTTTTTCAAGATAAAACCAAGTCCATCAAATTGTTCATTACCTGCACTCCCAACTGTGCGATCATTAACAAAACCTAATGAACCATAATCGCCGATAGAAAATGCAAGATGTTTGGTATCAAAATGTGTGATGACCGGAATTGGGCGAATGGGAATAAGCACTGTTGGGAGTTTACCATTATCTTCAAAAACTTGTAAGGAATGATAAAACTCTGCATCACTTTTTTCTTCGATGATCATGCGAAATACGATGCTAGAATCACTTGTGCCAATTCCGATGCCATTGATAAATCTGACTGTATCCAATAGCTTGAATGGTCTGAAGAATGTTTCCAATGATGATAAGCGAAGGACAATCATTTTTGCATCTCTTTCGCTGATATTCCTCACGTATAATCGAATGGAAATGGTGTCTCCGATTGATTTTCTTTTGATATCATCAATTTTCCAATCAACTTTCAGATATGGCCTTTCGAGTGGTGATTCCTGTAAAGCACGTTGAAGATTGACTCTACCAGGAAGAAAACCTGTGAGAAAAGTATTCGCCAAATCAATCGGGTCCGCTGTTGTTTTCAGATGTTCTTCAATAACTTCCATAGATGCTTTTGGATATCTACCATGCACGAGGGCGGCGCATCCAGCAATGATTGGCGAAGCGAATGAAGTACCATTCATTGTTGTATATGAATAATCATAATTGTCCGTTGTTCGAACATTATAACCTGGAGCCATAATGTCAGTTGACCAACCCCAAGAGGAACCCATAGACTTCGCATCAGAAATATCGGTTTCTCCAACAGACATCACGCCACGATATGAAGCGGGATATACAGGTGCCCGATTATTGTCATTACCGGCCCCAGCTATAATCAATACATTTCTCTCGACTGCAAAATCGATGATGCTTTGATTGATTTCAGAATATGAATTCGCTGAACCCCAACTGCAATTCAGGACGCGAAATCCACGCATGATTCCATAAAGAATGCCTTCATATCCGTATTCGACTCTATCAGAACCTTCTTTTCCGGCTTTGATTGGAAAGAATCTACATTGAGCACCAATGCCTGCAATTCCTCGAGTATTATTCCATGTTGCTGAGGCCACTCCAGCAACAGTCGTTCCATGTCCATCATAATCCAAATATGTACTACCGGCAGGCGTTCCATCATTCGGCCAAGCTAGATTTACTCCGCGATAATCATCCATGAATCCATTCTGATCATCATCGATGCCATTATTTTCAATTTCAGCTGTATTGATCGCGATATTATCTTTCAGATCTTCATGTTGTTGCAGAAAACCATTATCTATGATGCCAATGACAATAGAAGAATCGCCGGTATAGATGTCCCAACCTTCAAATGCTTTAATTGTAGTAAGAAAACTTTGCTGAACTAGATAGGTGTCATCAGGTCTGAATAATGGCTGTTCGGAATATCGTGGTTCAACTATTTCTACAAGATCACGTTCATTTTTTAGTGCTTTGATTGCCGCCATGATGGACATATCATCAGGTATATGGACAGTATAAGTCCTCAGTAAGCGCTCATGTGCCGATTTGATCTGAAATCTTAGCGATGGATCTTGTACATGAACTATGCGAAATGGATAGGGGAGAATCGGATGAAAATTGGATTGAGATATGGATGCAATTGACGATTGCATCAATGCAGATTTCAATTCATCAAGTGTTTTCAGTGGTTTGAGTCGAATATTGAGAGAATGCTGTTGAATATTCCTCAATCGCTGAGCATAGATAGTTGATTGAATTCCTGAGAATGCAAGGAGCATTATCGCAAGAAATCTCACCGTTCTGAGAGTTGTATGGAAATATATACTATTCATGATATAGCAAGGACAAAAGTTGCAATATTTTGTATCTACGGCAATGTAAATAAAGCACTAGCTCCACTTATGTTCACATTCCAGAATATTGTTTTTTTCGTATTCGGATCAATTGCGAAATATGATTCATCAGGAGTGGCTTCAAAACGAATGATGGGTAGTCCCATGCAATGTACAGTGCTGCCGGAGACAAAACCAGAATTATAAAAGCGTGATAAAGGAAGTGTAATGATTCCGATTGTATTTCCGGGTTCAATGAGCAATCCAATATCAGAGAATACATATCTATTCCTTTGATTTGGATCCAGTGGAATTGAATCAACATAGAGAATTGCTCTCCGAACCAATGTTGAAGTTTGATTGACTCGGCAAAGTATTGTCACACTATCGGACTTCACGGTGATTGACATAGAGTCGATGCTGAAGGGTGGCATTTGAACTAATGTCATTTGATTGCTTATAACGGGCATAACTCCATCTGATCGCACTCCGAATCGTTTAGCCAATGAATATCCGGGTTTGGAGTATTGTATGGTATATGTTCCTTTGGGAATGAGATTCAATGTCCATCTTCCGGCTGTATCTGTGAGGGTCTCAAAACCCGTACCCTCCAATTTTACCAAGACCAAACTCTTATTAATGGTGAAGGAATTGTCCTCAGAAAGTAGTCGTACAGACCCCCTGAATTGGCTTCCCGGTACATCATTTGTTGATTGCACTCTGCTATCCATACATCCAATTCCAAAGAGGAAGATGGACATCACAAACATGAAGTGTCGTGAATATGCGCTCATAGAGTAAATCATGGCGTAAATTACAGAATTTTGGACATCAGAGAAAGGGAATACTGATTGCCGTTTCATTGTGATAAGTGTATCTTTGTGCTGATTTTTTCATTCATCTTTTTATTCTAAGACATGATACTAGTATTGGTACTAACACTTTTCTTGCAATCTGATGTATTTGCTCAAGGAAGACTTTTACAAAAAGAAGAATATATCTCCGAAGAGAGGCATTTGTCACAAATTCGCATGTTGACATTCGAAGGTGAAAATGCCGAAGCGTATCTTTCATTTGATAATGCCTCATTGGTTTTTCAGAGAAGGGGTCCGGAAGAAACTTGTGATCAAATTTATGTGATGGATAGTACAGGAAATCGCATGAAAAGAGTTTCAAATGGACAAGGTCGAACAACATGCTCTTATTTTCTCCCGGATGGCTCTGTCATTTATGCCACAACTGCATATAATGATGCTCAATGTCCACCTCCACCTGATTTTTCCAAAGGATATGTGTGGCCATTATATCCAACATATGATATTGTCAGAGCAGATACTGCAACCGGCAAGATTCTGTCAACCATCATTAAGGGAAATAATTATGATGCGGAAGCCACCGTTTCGCCAGATGGAAAGAGGATTGTGTATACATCAATCATAGATGATGATATCGAATTATTCACTTGTTCTATAGATGGATCAGATATTCGTAGAATCACACATTCAGCCGGATATGATGGTGGAGCGTTTTTTAGTCCAGATGGAAAAAAGATTGTGTACAGAGCATCAAGACCTATAGGACAAGATCTTGAAAAACACACCGCATTGGTTCGTGAAAATCTGGTTCGTCCTTCAAAGCTGGATATTTATGTCATGAATACAGATGGCACTAATCCCATTCGTGTGACAAATAATGGCGCGGCTAACTTTGCTCCATTTATGCATCCTGATGGAAAACGTATCATCTTTTGTTCCAATATGGATGATGCAAAAGGAAGAAATTTTGATTTATATATGATCAATATAGATGGTACAGGACTTGAACGAATCACTTATTCAGGTGAATTTGATGGTTTCCCTATGTTCACATCCGATGGAAAAAAACTGGTCTTTTGTTCTAATAGATTGAATAAGAAGTCCGGTGACACAAATGTCTTCATTGCAGATTGGAATGATTAATACACTCTTTCGGATGCTGTAATTATGCATGAACAACATGTCAATAGACCCTGGTGGCATATATCTTTAACCAAGCAGATTCTTTTTGGTTTGATTTTCGGAGTCTTTCTTGGATGGATTGCCCCGGAATTTTCTTCATCTCTTTCTTTCATGAGAGATATTTTTCTCAATTTGATTAAGTCCATCATTGCACCTTTGGTCTTTTCAACAATTGTGATTGGCATTGCGGGCGGTGGTGATTTGAAGAAAGTGGGAAGAATGGGTGCGAAGTCAATATTGTATTTTGAAGTTGTGACTACGATCGCATTGTTTCTCGGATTGGCAGTAGTGAATATTGTTCAACCGGGACATGGCATTGTATTGAATGGTGATCCAGGTGCACTAGGCACAATAGCTCAAAATCATCCGAAGACATTGATAGAAACAATCGTACATGTATTTCCATCAAGTATCATTGATGCAATGGCTAAAGGTGATGTACTGCAAATTGTAGCTTTTTCGATAGTGTTTGCCATGGCACTTACCGCCATTGGAGAAAGAGGGAAACCAATCGTAGATATGTGTGATTCACTTGCACAGATCATGTTCAAATTCACAGGATATATCATGATGTTTGCACCATTTGGCGTTGGTGCAGCAATGGCAGTTACCATCAGTCATCAAGGCTTGGGAGTGCTGGCCAATTTGGGTATGCTCGTTCTTTCTTTATATCTCGCACTTGTCATCTTTGTTGTGCTCGTTCTTGGTGCAGTTGTATTACTGTTTCGAGTACCTGTGAAGCCATTTCTCAAAGCAGTACGTGAACCATTTATTCTTGCATTTGTGACAACCAGCAGTGAGTCGGCATTACCAAAAGCTATGCAAAACATGGAAAGGCTTGGTGTTCCAAAACGAATAGTTGGATTCGTGATGCCAACAGGATATAGTTTTAATCTTGATGGAACGACATTGTATCTTGCAATGGCTTCTGTTTTTGTTGCTCAAGCTGCTGCAACGACTATTCCGGGATTCACCTTTACATTCGAGCAACAAATCATGATGATGTTATCTCTCATGATCACATCGAAAGGTGTGGCTGCCGTTCCAAGAGCTTCACTTGTGATATTACTTGCAACGCTTTCTTCTTTTTTGCCACCGGGGATTGGTGCACTGGGCGTTGCAATGATCTTCGGTATTGATGAATTGATGGATATGGCCAGAACTTCAGTTAATCTTCTTGGAAATTGTCTGGCGACAGTCGTCATAGCCCGATGGGAAGGCGAATTTAATGATGAGAAAGCGGGAGTGTTTGGCACTGATGAAGAAGTATTGGATCCTGCGCTTATGCAATGATACGAGGCACTCTTGCTGAAAGAGCAGTTGTGATTTCATAAGGTATGGTATTGAGGAGAAGTGCCAAGTCTTCGGCACTTTGCTCAATACCATTATCATTTCCAATGAAGGTTACCTTTGATCCCACCGGAATATTCTCATTTCCCAAATCTACCATACATTCATCCATGCAGATATTACCCACGATTGGAAATTTCTTTCCTTTGATGATGCATTGTAATATACCCGTCAATCCACGGAATAAACCATCACCATATCCAATGGGAATGGTACCAATCACAGTGTCTTTTGGGGTTATGAAAGATCTTCCATAAGACACTGACTCTCCCTTTTGGACTTTTCGAATTGAAATTATCGAAGAATGTAGTGAAAGTATAGGTTTCAAGCCTGGAAATAAACCCGGGATAGGTGCATATCCATAGATGGAAAGACCCGGTCTTGCAAGATTTCCGATATTCTCCGGCATGCGCATGAGTGCAGCAGAATTACCGATATGTATGAATTCAGGCTTGAGTTGTAAAGAGTGTAATGCATCCAAACATGAAGTGAATACTGCAAATTGTTCAAGCATAAATGACATGTCATCAGCATCTGCAGTGGCAAAATGAGTGCATATTCCTTTCCAATGGAGTCCGGGAGAGTCAAGGATTAATTGCACCATGCTGACGGTTTCCTCAGGCATGATGCCATCGCGATGCATACCCGTATCAATGAAGAGATGAACAGGAATTCTACAGTTATGCAAGATTGCCTTCTGATTCAGAATGTCAATGGATTCTTTGGAACAAATGATGGTCTCAATGCCATATTCAATCAATGCATCATATTCTTCCGGTTCAGGCGGAGTCATGAGAATGATTGGGAGAGTAATCCCAGCCTTTCGAATCATTACCCCTTCAGAAGCAAATGCAATACCGAGATAGTCCACACCTTCTTCTTGAGCGATCCAAGAACATTCAATAATTCCATGACCATATGCATTGGCTTTGACCATGGCCATGATTGCAGTATCTACAGGAAGATGTTCTCGAATGATGCGAATATTGGATCGTAGAGCATCAGTATCGATACGTATATATGTTGAACGAGTAGACATAGCAATCAGAGTAAATGTTCTTTATGTTGTTCACGCAAAGCTGTCACGATAGATTTTACTTCTTGTGCTTTGTCTGTTGGACATACCATGATTGCATCAGTAGTAGATATGATTGTCATGCCTGATAATGAGTGTGCAGTGAGCATGATATCTGGATGAGCATTCCATACGATGCTATCTTTTACATCAATTGTCAAACAATTTCCCGAGATGATGGTATTCGACTCATTTGTTTCTCCTAGTCTTGATAATGCATCCCAAGATCCAACATCATCCCAAGTAAAGGAAGCGGGAAGGACAACCACATTATCAATTCTCTCCATAATGCCATAGTCAATCGAGGTCGCTTCGAGCTGATTAAAGGATTGCTGTATGTTAATGGATGACATCGAATGTCCATGCAACAGATGATCATGAAGGGATTCCATTGCAGCGAATGAATCAGGCATAGCATGTTTCATTGCTTGTGCAAATGTATCGAGTCGATAAAAAAACATTCCGCTATTCCAATAAAAACCACCTTGAGAAAGATATGAAAGTGCATCTTCGAGTTTTGGTTTTTCTCGGAAACTCTTGACTTTCTTTAAAGAACTAGTACTGATGCTCTCACCTGACTCTATATATCCATATCCGGTTTCTGGTCTAGATGGTGGAATTCCAAATGTCACGATATCAGGATATTGTGAAGCATGATCCAATGCTGTCTTGATATCAGATGCAAATACTTCGGCAGGTCTGATGAAATGATCTGCGGTGAAGACTCCAATGGTCAATTCACTTGCAGGAACATTGAAGCGAGAACGAATGATTGCATATCCCAAAGCAAGACAAGGCGCGGTATTTCTTTTGGATGGTTCGGCTATTATATTCTCTTTTGGAATATCGGGAACTGCATTGATGATTGCTTCGAGTAATATCTCACCTGTGATGATGAATATCTGCTCTTTCGGTATAACATGTGCAATGCGATCAACTGCTTCTTCAAGCATTGTTTGTTGAGAGAACAGTGTAAGCAATTGCTTGGGATGATGTTTTCTGCTCAATGGCCAAAAGCGTTCACCCGAACCGCCTGCCATGATGAGTGCTATATGCTTCATGATAGTGTATTGATTAGTAATTCAGCAATTTGCACGGCATTGGTGGCAGCACCTTTCCGCAAATTGTCTGCAACAACCCATAATTGTAATCCTGAGGGATTATCTTCATCTTTTCTGATACGTCCTACGAATACATCATCCTTGCCACTTGCCATGACCGGAGTAGGAAAGGCATCCTGATGCATGTCATCTATCACGGTCAATCCTGGAAATCCACTCAAGCATGCATGTATTTCATCAAGAGTCCAAGGTTGTTCAAGTTCTACATAGATTGATTCAGCATGTCCGCCGGTTGAAGGGATTCGTACGCAAGTGACAGCAATTGGTAGCGAAGGCATAGAGAAAATTCTACGAATCTCTCTTTTCATTTTCAATTCTTCTTCTGTGGAACTTCCGCGTTCTTCAGTAGGTCTTGAATGAAAAACAGTATTAAATGCCAATTGATGTTGTGAGATGCGTTCTTTTGGAATTTGACCCTCCAACTCATTTTGCAATTGATCTATCCCTTTTTGTCCGGCACCGGAAACAGATTGATAAGTAGATACTATCATGCGTTTCAAACCGAATTTCTTTCGAATCGGTTCGAGAGCAACTACTAATTGAATGGTGGAGCAATTTGGATTGGCGATGATGCCATGATGGAGCATGGCATCATCCGGATTAACTTCCGGTACCACAAGGGGTATATCGGATTCCATTCGGTAGGCGGAGGAATTATCAATCACGGTACATCCCGCTTTTACCGCAATCGGTGCGTAAGCACGACTAAGTACTCCGCCTGCCGAAAAGAGCGCAATATCAATGGCCTCAAAAGATTGCTCATTCAATTGTTGAACAATGAGCTTTGAACCGCGAAATTCCATTGTTGTTCCTGCGGATCGTTCCGAGGCAAGCAATGTGAGTGAATCTACGGGGAAGTTTTTCTCTTCCAATACTTTGAGCATCGTTCTACCAACCAGACCGGTTGCTCCAACGATTGCCATCTTGAATCCCATGTGATCTTTATGCTGCAGTAAATTGAGGGAATTAAAATGTGCGCAAATATATGTAATTACTTTGAGTTCTGTTTATTTTCAGTAAAAACATTTGCATGACTTTCAAAGGATTTGCATTCGTTTCCAAAATGGAATAGTAGATGCAAATACTTCATATGCTTTTTCTGCTTGATTCTTCGTTTGCTGAGAATCTCCATAACCGTGTATTTCCATCCATTCAGCAATCCAATCAATGGCATTTTCTTGATGTTTGATTGTTGCTAAAAGAAAGAGGGCTGTATCTTTATTAATGATGATTCCAGAACCTGATAATAGAGAAGGAATGGTATGTTCTTCGCAAAGAAGGGCTTCTTCTAGGAATGAAATCAATATTGACTGCATGCCTTTTGCATCAAGTTCTGATGCGGGTATGGAGACAATCGGTTTGATCTGTTCTGCAATCAATAGATTGAGTAATGCATCTTCAATGATTGTTGCATCAAGGTTAAGAGATGCGGATAATTTGTGAACATGTGATTGTCCTGATTCCAATTCAGCGAGAATAATTGTGTGGATCTCTTCTTCTAATGTGAAAATCTTACATCCCG
>JALRFC010000479.1 GCA_023253875.1 Candidatus Kapaibacterium sp. | reverse complement strand
ATAATAGAAATATCCGGATATATCTGTCGAAAGATCATGTCGAATCTCACTTGATCATTTCCTGCCCCCGTGCTACCATGCGCTACTGTATCAATTCCAAGTTCTTTGGCATATTGAGCTACAGTGATGGCTTGCACGGCTCTTTCAGCACTCACGCTCAGGGGATATGTGCCATGTTTCAAAACATTGCCATAGATGAGATATCGAATGCATGTTTCATAGTATTCAAGAGATACATCCTTGCAGACAAATGAAGCCGCACCTAGTTTATCGGCCATTATTGCCAAATGTTCTTTTTCGGATATAGAGAAAGAACCTGTATCAACTGAAATCAAGTGCACTTCATATTGACATTCATGTTTCAAGTACAGTGCGCAATATGTTGTATCTAGTCCACCACTATAGGCAAGAAGAACTTTTTTCATGCTGATTCCTCTTGGACTTTGTCAGGAATTGACATCTCAACCATTTGAGGTTCATAGAGCATTGCGGTGCATAGGCAATTCTTACTATTCTTGCTTATGAGTATTGGATGATTCACACAGCTTGAGCAACCATTCCAGAATGATTCATCGGAAGTGA
>JALRFC010000478.1 GCA_023253875.1 Candidatus Kapaibacterium sp. | reverse complement strand
AAGCCAATGGCTGTGCCACGCACTCGATTGCGCACAATGTTGTCCAGACCCACAAATGCTCCACCTGCAATGAACAAGATGTTGGCAGTGTCTATTTCTACCATTTCACCTGCGGGATGTTTGCGATTGCCTGTGGGAGTCACGCGACAACGAGTGCCTTCTACCAGCTTGAGCAGGGCCTGTTGCACTCCTTCACCGGACACGTCTCGAGTGATAGATGTGCTTTCGCTCTTGCGACTGATCTTGTCAATTTCATCAATGAACACAATGCCACGTTGAGTTTTTTCAATGTCATTGCCCGAAGCAGCAAACAGTCGGGATATCAGGCTTTCTACATCGTCGCCCACATAGCCAGCTTCGGTAAGACTGGTGGCATCTGCAATCACAAAGGGCACATCCAGATAGCGTGCCACGGACCTGGCCAGCAGTGTTTTGCCCGATCCTGTGGGTCCCAGCATCAAGATATTGGCTTTTTCAATTTCGGTCTCTCGTGTGGGCGAGTTGATGCGTTTGTAGTGGTTGGCAATGGCCACTGCCAGCACCATTTTGGCCTGCGCTTGACCAACCACATACTGATCAAGATGTGTCACAATGGCT
>JALRFC010000477.1 GCA_023253875.1 Candidatus Kapaibacterium sp. | reverse complement strand
CGCATGAGCAGTCGCATCATCCTCGCCATCGAAAGTTCTTGCGATGAAACCTCTGCTTCGGTCATTCATGATGAAGTGGTTTTGAGTAATGTGATATCATCGCAAACCATTCATGAGCAATATGGCGGAGTGATTCCTGAGCTTGCATCTAGAGCGCATCTGCAAGCAATTTCCGTGATTGTTGACAAAGCGATGAAGGAATCAGGAAAAGAATATAAAGATCTTACTTCCATTGCCGTGACAACTCAGCCCGGACTTGCCGGTGCATTGCTTGTGGGTTCATCCTTTGCAAAAGGACTCGGCCTAAAACTCGGCATTCCCGTGATTCCGGTGCATCATATTGAAGGACATATCTATAGCGGAATGCTTGAACATCCCGAATGCGGATTTCCATTCATCGCGCTTATCGTGAGTGGTGGTCATACCAGCATTTTTCTTGTTAGAGAATTCGGCGAAGAAATCGCGATTGGCAATACCAAAGATGATGCCGCCGGAGAGGCATTCGATAAAATCGGGAAGATGCTTGGTCTTGGCTATCCTGCCGGACCCCGCATCGATGCACTCGCAAAAGAAGGAAATCCAAAAGCATTTTCATTCC
>JALRFC010000476.1 GCA_023253875.1 Candidatus Kapaibacterium sp. | reverse complement strand
CATCTCTGCTTTGATGGGAAGGAAATACGAATCGTGTTTTGTGTCGAACCATATGGCGGTTTGCCATTGTGTATGATGTATCGTTGCTTGTATGTGTAAACGACCCCATCCTTCTTCTTGCCATTTTGAATGAGTGCGTATTTCAGCTGAGATATCTTTGGGTACAGTAATGAAATACCAACCGCTTTGTCCGTTAAATTTCCAGACTATACCATTGAATGTATATTTGAGTGAAGTATGCAATTGATATAGCTGTCGTATAATTCTACACTAATCTGAACTTATGTCACTTTCAATGTGTTTCTTAGGTCTTAATATACACATCATAATCTACAATGAAACTACCACCCGAAGACATCAGCAGAATCATTGAAATGGCATGGGAAGATCGTACATCCTTTGAAGCGATCAAACAGCAATATGGATATTCGGAGTCCGATGTCATTGCATTGATGCGAAGAGAAATGAAACCCTCGAGTTTCAAGATGTGGCGCAAAAGAGTGCATACGCGCATCAGCATCAAACATCCGAAGAGACGCAATCAGGAATTGGATGTCTGATTCCTACTTCTGATGTAATGCTATTCGATTGCCTTCGCTG
>JALRFC010000475.1 GCA_023253875.1 Candidatus Kapaibacterium sp. | reverse complement strand
GATCTCAACTTTTGACAGAAGGGAACGCATGATATTGGCATAATATTCAGGATTCTTTCGGTCATTTTTGCCAACGATATTCTTCACTTTTGATTCAATAGAAGTTTCAATATTTGCGATATTAGCTGAGTCATAGTCAAATACTTTGAGAGTATAACTGGATTTTGGCATCATGCGTACCCAAATGCGATCAGGTGTATTGGAATTGAATCCATTTGCTCTCAATTCGTCGAGAATATACGATGCAGCATCATAAGAGAGATTTGTCGTAGAGAGAGCAAGAGCTGCTCTAATGCCCAATTGACCCATCAAATCATCTGTGTGGTCAAATGATCGAAGAATGGCTTGTCTGATGAATTGACCTTGATTATATGAACGCTGTTTATCACCAGCGGCATATACCTTGCGTGATCTGATCACTCGCAAAGCACTGGAAGCATTCTCCTTGTAGCCCATGATTTCAATGATGCCCATCGCTTGTGAAAACCCGAATTCAACAAAGAAATCAATCTTCTTCACTTCGGTGACTCTTCTGATTTCTTTCATATAGCGATCACGGCCAAGGGTGAGACGAACATTGCCAATTAATTGACCACGCGGATCAGTGAATTTTGCGTCTGCA
>JALRFC010000474.1 GCA_023253875.1 Candidatus Kapaibacterium sp. | reverse complement strand
AAACAATCATTTTTGACAACAACGAAATCATGGCAATAAAACAATCTCAAGATAATGATAGAGATCATCGAGGTATAAGTGATGAAAATAGGGAGAAGACAATCCTTTTTCACCAACTCAATGGTGAAGTGGAACGAAGATCACAATACACGATACTGCCCCAACGTGCAAATGGTAGCCAGTTCCTCAACCAGCACAACTTACCAATTTCAGATGTACTTGGCTGCAATACCAACAACACAGGAGGTGATTGGAGCCACTCCTATTACACCACGCTGTACAAGTCCAAAGACACACAAGCCGAAGACAAGATGGCCTACCAACGAGTTATCGCATCAATGGGCAAAAGGTTGTGGAGAGTTCAGCAGCAGCAGCAGCAGCAGCAGCAGCAGCAGCAGCAGCAGCAAGAAAATCTTCAAGGTGCAGCTCAACGCCCAGCCGATGCCAATGACAACAACGAAGACAAAGCATGTTTCATTGAAGGCCTTGGGAGAGTCATCACTGGCGTCAATGCCCTCCTTTCAAGAGACGTTGTAAGCTCCACAATGGCACACTTGCTCATTTCACAGAAAGGAGAAAGATTTACTTATTCACATGATTTTGCCCACATATTACTAAATAACATGA
>JALRFC010000473.1:294-642 GCA_023253875.1 Candidatus Kapaibacterium sp. | reverse complement strand
CTGAAAAAGCAAAGATTGAATTATCTTCATCTCAAAGTACTGAAATCAACTTACCCTACTTTATGGTAATTGATAATCAACCAAAACACCTTGTAAAAACACTTTCAAGAGCAAAATTTGAACAAATTATTGACAAATTAGTTGAGAGAACGATTGCACCTTGTAAATCAGCTCTTAAAAACGCTGGATTGACAATTAATGACATTGATGAGGTTATTTTGGTTGGTGGTTCTACTAGAATTCCCGCAATCCAAGAAGCTGTTAAGAAATTCTTCGGTAAAGAACCATCAAAAGGTGTAAATCCTGATGAAGTTGTCGCTTTAGGAGCTGCAATTCAAGGTGGTGTAT
>JALRFC010000473.1:0-284 GCA_023253875.1 Candidatus Kapaibacterium sp. | reverse complement strand
CACTTTCACTAGGAATTGAGACAATGGGTGGTGTGATGACTAAATTAATCGATGCAAACACTACAATTCCTACCAAAAAGTCACAAATCTTCTCTACTGCTGTTGATAATCAACCATCAGTTGAAATTCATGTGTTACAAGGTGAAAGACCTATGGCCAAAGACAACAGAACTATTGGTAGATTCCATTTGGATGGTATTCCACCATCAATGAGGGGTGTTCCTCAAATCGAGGTAACATTTGATATCGATGCAAATGGTATTATTAATGTTTCGGCATTAGAC
>JALRFC010000472.1 GCA_023253875.1 Candidatus Kapaibacterium sp. | reverse complement strand
ATCATCCCGAACTTGTATACCATATGCATCAACCACAAGCACAGCCGCGCCGTGATCTGCTAAAAATTGACCTGGTGCTGCGCCATTTCCCGCGGTTCCACCTACCAACGAATAGTATTCGCTGTTTCTGCCTCCAGACAAGCGACCAGTGGGTTCTATTACTTGACCGCCAGTGGTTTCTGCTGTGTTGCGATAACTTATGCCTAAAGAACCGGCCTGTCCATAAGCATCGCCTTCGCTGCTGTAGCCATTTTTACCAGCACCAGCAGGACCACCGCCACCACCGCCACCGCCGCCACCACCGTCTTTGTACAAGTCGCCTTGATTTTGACCCGCCTGACCATTGCTGATTCCAGCGGCTGTTTGACCGCGTGGACCCGGTGCAGTTGCTTCACCTATTCCTGTGTTGCTATTGCCTGCACCACCGCCACCTGCACCACCAACGGCCACCGCCAGTAATTTTTCATTTGGTGTTTTTGGGTTGATTATCAGTGTAGTACAGCCACCTGACCCGCCACCGCCACCTGACGTTCCTTCTGGGCCTGCCAGGCCACCAGTGGCCCCTGACCAACTCTTGCTGATAACAATAGCAATGCCTGCAGCAGGCAAAGATGTTTGACTGAACGAAGCAACAAATGATAATG
>JALRFC010000471.1 GCA_023253875.1 Candidatus Kapaibacterium sp. | reverse complement strand
TTTCATCTTGATAGCTGTAATGTTGAAGATTGTGAACATTCTGAGTATCCTCGTGTTGAGAAACTTCGTCAAAGAACGATGAACTGGGCAGGGATGTATTACGTTGGGTGAAACTCTCACTTGTTTCAATTTGGAATGATACAGGTGTAAATTGTTCAGGCGATACCATCTCCGGATAGGATGAGGATAATACTTGATTTCGGATGTACACTCTTTGTTGTTGCTTGTTGGGTGAATTCTTTGGAGAACGCGTTGGTACTATTGGAGACGAGTACTGCTGCTGCTGCTGCTGCTGCTGCTGCTGCTGCTTTGGATGCTGTTGATGATGACCATGAATTCGTTGCAGGTGCCCCTGCTGAGGCGATCCTTCCTGCCATTGTTGCTGCAGTGAATGCTGTATCGCCGGAGCATGATTCACAATTGAATTATCTCGTTCATAATACCCTGGAGGGCTATGTTGAGAACCAAGTGCATTCCGTTTCCAATCATACTCATGTCCGCTTTGAGGTGGTGATGATGGCTGGTGACTGTTATTGTTGTTGTAAATTCTTCTTCGTCCCCCTCCTCTCCTTTCTGGTGTGACAACATGATGAGATAATTCTTCAGGCAACTCCTCGACAGGATCTAATGGATGATGTTGTCCTCTGTCATCC
>JALRFC010000470.1 GCA_023253875.1 Candidatus Kapaibacterium sp. | reverse complement strand
AACATATTAATTTAGGTATTGCAATTGATTTAGCCAAACCAGATGGATCCCGCCAATTACTTGTGCCATCGATTAAAGGTTGTGAAGATTTAGATTTTGCGCAGTTCTGGTCAGCTTATGAAGAGACAGTTAGAAAAGCTCGTGGTGGCTCCTTAACGGTTGAAGATTTTGCCGGCACCACTATTTCGCTAACCAACCCAGGAACTATTGGCACAGTTCATTCAGTTCCACGTTTAGTGCAAGGCCAAGGAACCATTCTTGGAGTTGGTGCGCTGGATTATCCAGCAGAGTTTCATGGTGCAAATGAACAAACTATGGCAGATCTTGGCATCAGCAAAGTTGTCACATTAACGAGTACATATGATCATCGAATTATTCAAGGTGCTCAATCTGGCGACTTTTTGCGTCAAATTCATCAGCTCTTACTAGGAGAAGAAAACTTCTACGATGAGATTTTTGAGGCTCTTCGAATTCCTTATGTCCCAATTCGCTGGGTTGTTGATATGCAAGATGCGAAAGCTGATGAGGCAAGTAAGACTGCTAGAGTTCAAAAATTAATTGATGCCTATCGAACAACTGGACATTTAATGGCAGATGTTGAGCCGTTAGCTTACGTTCAAAGATCACATCCAGATTTAGATGTAGTAAATCATGGAC
>JALRFC010000046.1 GCA_023253875.1 Candidatus Kapaibacterium sp. | reverse complement strand
AAATTGTCCATCATGTCCTGGTTTTTCAAGACACTTCCTCCATTCCATTACAATTAGATGCCGCATCACCCGGACCAGGATATCCCGGATTTGGCGGGGTGGGCTCTTCCACTGCTGATTTGATTGGTGTCTATGTACCTGGTATTGAACCCTATTTCTTCCCCAAAGGTTTCGGTGTTCGCTTTCAGAAAGGAGCAAGAATCATAGTTCAAGTCCATTATCCTGCAGGAACAGAAGGACAAATAGATGCCACATCCGTGCGATTGGTTTATTCAGATGTTCCGGCCACTCGAGAAGTCTTCATCAGTCCATTATTGAATCGTAAGAATATTACTGATGGTCCATTGCGTCTTCCACCCGGACAAGTAAAAACATTCACTCAGCGAATTACAATACCCAATGATGCCACTGCTTTTGCTGTGATGCCACATATGCATTTACTTGGAAAGAGCATTGAAATCAATCTCAGGACATTGAAGGATACCATACCGATTATATCAATACCACATTGGGATTTTCATTGGCAAATGGCATATACCTTCAAGACATTGCAAAAAGTACCAAGGGGATCGATATTGGAGTCCAAAGTGACATATGATAATACGGAGGATAATCCGCATAATCCTTCAATTCCCCCAAAAGAAGTCACTTGGGGTGAGGGAACAACCGATGAAATGATGCTCACATATTTTTATTATACGGCATATCAGCCCGGAGATGAATTGATTACAACAGATATTGAAGAAGATATCCCTGATGAGAATATTTCGCTCGAAGATGTGACATTTACAGAGATTCCCACGGGAGTGATAGTTCGATTTGCCAATCCGACGGCATTACATTCTTTGCGAATTTTTGATGTCAAGGGTCGAGAGGCATATGTCCATCAGAGTAATCATGCCCATGCACATTCAGTCTTGACAATACCTATTTCAGGCTCAGGTGCCTATTATCTCCATGCCACAGATGCTGATGGTAAGCATTATCGGGGAGCATTTTGTGTGAGGCAATAAGTCTCGCTGACTGAATCAGCTTAGGGAATATGCATGGGAAATATCTATGTTTGCACTCCAAACATGAGGTTCCCATGGAAAATCAAGAACAACACATTGATGCCGATCGTCATACGCATTCAGCGCCCATGCGTCGAGTGACGACAAGACGATTACAGGACATGAAAAAACAAGGAAAGCGCATTTCTTGTCTTACTGCCTATGATGCCCTTATTGCACGTATTTTGGATGAAGCAGGTATTGACTTGATTCTCGTTGGGGACTCCTTGGGAAATATCGTGCAGGGTCATGAAACCACCATTCCCGTCACTTTAGACGATATCATTTATCACACAAAAGCGGTTGTCCGAGGCGTTCAGCGAGCATTGGTTGTCGCTGATATGCCATTCATGAGTTATCAGGTTTCTCCCGAAGAAGCATTCCGAAATGCAGGTCGTCTCATGAAAGAAGCAGGCGCTAGTGCAGTGAAAGTGGAGGGAGGACATAGAGTGTGTGAAGCTGTCAGGCGCATGACAGAAGCAGGAATTCCCGTCATGGCGCATCTGGGCTTGACTCCGCAAAGCATCAATCAATTTGGCTCCTATAGAGCCAGAGGACAAAATGCCGAAGAAGCAGAAGAAATGATGCGCGATGCCAAGGAATTGGAACAAGCGGGAGCTTTTGCAGTGGTTTTGGAGAAAATTCCAATGGAACTTGCTCTAAAGATCACAGAATCCATATCAATACCAACGATTGGCATTGGTGCCGGACCACATTGTGATGGACAAATTCTCGTGTATTCGGATATGATAGGTCTTACCATCGACTTCAGTCCTCGCTTTGTGAGAAGATATGATTCATTACATGAACGAGTGAATGATTCTGTATCCAGATATATACAGGATATTCAGAGTGGGAATTTTCCCGATGAAAGTGAGAGTTATTGAAACTTTTCCACATCTTTTCTGAGTATTTCGCAAACTTTTTAAACTCTTGCATTTAGAGCATCGAATACTCATATCTCTTCATTTGTTATTCCATGCAAAATCTGTAATTTGTTGTCTTGAAATCTGAATCCGATTACAGAAAGACCAATTATGCCTCAAAAGAAACCGGAACCGCCACGCGGATCGGTGCATAAAGATCTTGCGCCATTTATTGGTTTGGGTTCGCAACTTGCGGCTTCAGTCATAGGTTGTGGATTCTTGGGTTGGTGGCTGGATGGAAAATTCGGCACTACTCCTTGGTTGATGATCGGGCTTGGTTTTTTTGGAGCGGTCGCAGGCATGACGCATTTCATAAGAGCTGCAATGCATGCGAATGCGCATGATCCTTCAAAAAACAACAAATGAGCGTGTGAGCGATTCCCCTTCGGATCTATATGCGATCATACTGGCACAAGTGGTATGTTTCATTAATGCTTTGGGTGGTTATTTGATAGCCCGAAAGGCCTTCATGAAGCCATTTGAAAAGTTTGTTTCCATTGTGCTCGGGAGCATGTCTTTGAGGATTATGTTGGTTGGTGCCATTTCTTGGTTGGCGCTAACAATGATGAATATGCCACAATTGGCGTATTCTTTGTCTCTGGCCATTGGAGTTTTCGTATATCTCTTTGCTGAGATTATGTATTTCCATGTGTTATCGGACAAAATCAAGACAAGAGAAAAAGAGCAAAACTTATAAAGAACACGATTAACGCAATCATATACTATCAGTCATGAAGCAAGATACTACTCTGCAACATTCCTCGGCTCAACATCCTCAGCAACATGGACAATCACATGATGCACAACATGGTGATCATGCGCAAACTGAAGCATTCACCTTCAATGCCATGTTCAATGAGAATTTGGGGGATCACGGCGGTTTCTATTTGTTTTCCTACCATTTGGCTGATTTGCCATATATCTTCGTTGATAATGGGCCGCATTTCTGCAAAAATGCATCAGAATTGCAAGCAGAAGGATATACATTGCATGCAGGTCATGTAGTTAAGCAAGATGGTTCACATGTCCAATTGGATTTATCACCGACCAATTTTGTGATATTCCAATGGATTTCCATGATTGTGGTGATAGCGCTTTTTATTATCGGAAATCGTTCTTACAAAAAGAGTACCAGAGCACCCAAAGGAATTGGCAATGCACTTGAAATGCTCACAATGATGATTCGTGACACCGTTGTGCGTCCGAATATTCCTAATGATAAACTTGTATCCGCATATTTACCCTATTTCCTTTCAGTTTTCTTTTTCATTTATGCAATGAACTTGGTGGGTTTGCTTCCGGGCGGACACACTGCAACTTCTGCGATCGGAACGACTGCGGGGCTTGCAATCACGGCATTCTTGATGGTGAATATTGTCATCCCTGCGAAAGCGATGGGACCGGTAGGAGCGGTAAAATCATTCCTTCATCACTTATTGGGCGGAGCGCCTTGGTGGTTGGCTCCAATTATGGTGCCGATTGAAGTTGTTGGGATTTTCACCAAGCCATTCGCACTTGCAATTCGTTTATTTGCGAATATGTCTAGTGGACATATCATTTTGTTTACACTGATTGGTTTCATATTCTTTTTCAATACAGCTGCGGTTTCACCGGTTGTATCATTATTCTCGATCTTTATTTATTTCCTTGAAATACTCGTGACATTCTTGCAGGCATATATTTTTACAATGCTTACTGCAGTATTTACGGGATTGGTGCTTGGTGATCATGCTGATGGCGAGCATCATTGATGAATGTGGCAGTTGAATCTGCCATTTCCTATTGAATTGTATTAACCTTTTTGGTTTTTTTTACTGTACCAACTTTTTTTTGGAGAAAACAATGGAAGCAAAAGCACTTGCATGGCTCGCTGCCGGTTTGGGCGTAGGTATCACTGTATTCGGCGTAGGTACCGGTATCGGACCTCTCGTAGCGGCAGCTCTTGAAGCAGGCGCTCGTCAACCGGAGACAGCAAAAGATGCACGTACAACGATGATTATCGGTGCGGCTCTTATCGAAGGTGTTGCTCTTTTGGCATGTATCATTTGTATTCTTCTCGCAACAAAATAATTTGTTCGAGAATTGAAATTGCAAAGGCAGTCCTGCTTTGGTGGGACTGCCATGTATTAACAATATTCGTTTTGTCCTGAGACAAAACATTTACTCACGATAAAGTATACTGAAATGGACGCTTTGCTTAGTGTAAATCCCGGATTGTTGATTTGGACGCTCATCAATTTTTTCTTGTTCTTTTTACTTCTTGGGAAGTTTGGGTTTAAGCCAATGCTAGCAGCATTGGAAGCTCGTGAACAGAGAATCAATGATTCCATAGATCAGGCTGAACAAGCCAATGAATTGGCTCAAAAATCCATGCAGGAGAGTCGTGAGAAATTATCCAAGGCACAGAATGAGGTCATGGATATGTTGAAAGAAGGCAAGAATCAAGCAGAGTCCATTATTCGACATGCTTCAGAAGAAGCAGAGCGCATTAAGCAGACCAAGCTTGAAGAAGCATTGCGTGAAATTGCACGTGAAAAAGAAGTTGCACTTCAATCATTGCGTACTGAAATGGCAACATTGATTGTTCAAGCAACTGATAAAGTCATCGGAAAAGTGATTAATGCCGAACAGCATCGTTCTCTCATCGATGCCACAGTGAATGAATTGTCGAATAACTAATAAGAAATCACACAATGGCATCTTCTACACGTATTGCGTATCGCTATGCTTCTGCATTGATGAATCAAGCAAAAGCTGATGGAACATTGGAAACAATGTCGAAAGATTTTCAAGTCATCATGAATGCTGTGAAATCATCAGATGAATTTGTGGCATTATTGAATAGCCCTGTTATCAGACATAATGCCAAAGTCAGCATCTTCAAAGAGATGTTTGCATCTAGCATATCGCAACTCATGATGAACTTTCTTATTCTTCTGGCTGAAAAGCACAGAGAATCAATACTTCCTGATATCTATGCTTCATTTACAGAATTGTATAATGAAGAAAAGCAATTGATCCCGGTTCACTTTGCAACAGCAGTGGACATTGATGAAGCATTACGCGCATCATTGATTGATTCAATTGCAAAAAGAACAGGTAAAACAGTATTGCCTACATTTTCTGTTGATACCACTCTCAAAGGTGGAATCACGATTCGTATTGCTGATACAATGATTGATGCATCATTGAGACATCAGCTTGACATTTTATATCGCGAACTCACAGGCTCAGCCGCGCATTCAATGGCTTGAGCTTTTGATCTTTCAGGGATAAACTTGATGACATCACTTTGCATTGTCATATTGTTCGTTTTGATGACTACCTTCAGTCTTTTTGGTCAAGCCGGTGGAACGGGTCAGTCAGATGATGCTCAAGCGATTCAGTCTCTGAAATTAAAGCCACGAAATGGACTATTTTATATGTCCATGGGCTCCGGAAATCCGCAAGGAGAATTCCAGAGTAATATCGGAACGGGAGGATTTGCCTTCATCATGGGTGGAGGATATTCCTTTGAACCGATTCTTCCCAAGAGATATACTGATTTCAATGCCTCCTTGGTATTGGGTATGGATCTTGGTTATGTGACGCTTGACAGAAAAAGGCGACCAGCGATATATTATCAACGCTATGATGATTATGTCTATGCAAATACAGTAGTTCCTATTGATTTGTTCGCTCGTTTACAATTCAATGTCGCTCAATGGGTTTTCCCATATGCTGAAATCACCGGTGGTATGAATATCTATAGTGCTACAACCGATGGTGAGTATCGCGAGATCGTTCGTCGAGATGGACAAAATGTTACGGAAACTCGGACTACAGAGATTTATTCGAATCGCTCCGTCTTTTGGAAATACGGCATCGGCGCCGGCATGATGATCAAACTCGTAGAGAATATCACATTGCCAAATAAGGCGAGCAGTATTTTGCTTGACATCAAAGCTCGATATAATTATGGATTGCCATCCGATTATCAGAAAGTGATTGATGTTGATCAAACCGGCACGACGATGTATGAAAGTTATGAGAATGCAGGAACAGACATGCTATTTGTGCAGGCCGGCATTGCATTCAGATTTTAATTGAACATTTATTTTTCTTTGAATAATACACAGGTAGATTGATCATGGCAGAAGTTCGACCCGAAGAGATCTCCGCTATTTTACGCCGACAGCTTTCCGGCTTCGAGAATGAAGCCGACATCTATGAGGTCGGGACAGTTCTTCAAGTGGGTGACGGTGTTGCTCGCGTTTATGGATTGACAAAAGTTCAGGCATCGGAATTGGTTGAATTCCCAAATGGTGTCATGGGCATGGTGCTCAATCTTGAAGAAGACAATGTGGGTGTGATTCTCTTTGGAGATGATCGCCTCGTAAAAGAAGGTGATACAGTGCGCCGTACCGGCAAAATCGCTTCTGTTCCCGTTGGTGAAGCATTGCTCGGACGCGTGGTAAATCCTTTGGGCGTTCCCATCGATGGTAAAGGTCCCGTTTTGACGAATCACACATTGCCTATCGAGCGTAAGGCATTGGGTGTAATTGAGCGTCAGCCGGTTACCGAGCCATTGCAGACAGGTCTCAAGGCAATTGATGCTTTGATTCCAATCGGTCGTGGTCAACGCGAATTGATCATTGGTGATCGTCAGACAGGTAAGACTGTTGTGGCACTCGATACTATCATCAATCAAAAATATACTCATACAGAAGAAGCCAAGAAACTAGGTATCAATCCTGTATACTGTATTTATGTAGCGATCGGACAAAAGGGATCAACCGTTGCCAATGTTGTTTCAACTTTGGAAAAACACGGCGCGATGGATTATACAATCATCGTTGCCGCGAATGCTGCTGATCCTGCACCATTGCAATTCATCGCTCCATATTGCGGTGCTTCAATGGGTGAATTCTTCCGTGATTCAGGTCGTCACTCCCTTGTGATTTATGATGATTTGACAAAACAAGCAGCTGCATATCGTCAAGTATCATTGCTCCTTCGTCGTCCACCGGGACGTGAGGCATATCCCGGAGATATTTTCTATCTCCATAGCCGCTTGCTCGAACGTGCAGCCAAGCTCAGTGAATCACTTGGTGGTGGTTCCATGACTGCGCTTCCAGTGATTGAAACACAAGCAGGTGACGTATCAGCATATATCCCAACGAATGTTATCTCCATCACTGATGGTCAGATTTATCTTGAATCCAATTTGTTTAATGCGGGTGTTCGTCCTGCTTTGAATGTTGGTATTTCTGTATCTCGTGTGGGTGGTAATGCTCAGATCAAAGCCATGAAGCGCGTTGCAGGTCCATTGAAATTGGAACTTGCGATGTTCCGTGAATTGGAAGCATTTGCGAAGTTTGGATCAGACCTTGATAAATCCACGATGCAACAATTACGTCGCGGTGCAAGATTGACTGAGATTTTGAAACAACAGCAATATTCACCGGTTTCACTTGAACGACAAATCGCACTCGTATTTGCCGCGACAAATGGATATCTCGATGAAATTCCTGTTGAGAATTGCCGTGAATTCGAAATTGAATTCCTAGAGCTCATGGAAACAAAACATAAAGCTCTGCTCTTCTCAATTGTCGAAGTCAAAGATCTTACAGATCCAATTAAGAAAGAATTGAATGAAGTACTTACTTCATTCACAGAACGATTCAAGGCGATTCGCGGAATCAATTGATATTATAGGAAATCTTGTTCATGATTGCAGTCACAGGAGCAGCCGGATTTATCGGCAGTTGTTTCGTGAAAACGCTCAATGAAAAAGGATATTCAGATATCCTGATCATTGATTCATTGGAGCAAGATGATCGTTGGAATAATCTTGTCACTAAGAGGTTTCGAGGAATAGAGCATCCCGAGGTGTTCAAAAGAAAATGCTCTGAAGGACAATATGATGCGAGTGATATTACAGCATTGATACACTTGGGTGCATGTTCATCCACAACCGAGCGCAATGCGGAATATCTTCTTGAAAACAATTATCGGTATAGCATGGCCATGGCACAATTTGCAATGGCACATGATATCCCATTCATCTATGCCAGCAGTGCTGCCACATATGGTGGTGGAGAGCAAGGTTATGATGATGCTTCTTCGATAGGTCTTCGTCCTTTGAATATGTATGGATATTCCAAACAAATGTTTGATGAATGGATGATTATCAATGGCTATGATTCATCTGCCATCGGAATCAAATTCTTCAATGTGTTTGGACCAAATGAGTATCATAAAGGTGATATGGCCAGTATGATTTATAAATCATGGAAGCAAGTAATTGCGCAAGGACATATCTCATTGTTTGCATCTGATATCTCTGAATATTCCGATGGTGGACAAATGCGTGATTTCATTTATGTTAAAGATGCATGCGAGGTGATGTGGAAGATGTTAAATGAGAAATCACCCAGAGGCATTGTGAATCTTGGAACAGGTAAAGCTCGCATGTGGAATGATGTAGCATATTCCGTTTTCAAAGCACTCGGTAAAGAACCTGATATTCGATATGTGTCCATGCCTGATTCACTTAAAGGACAATATCAATACTATACACAAGCAGAAATGAAGAAATTACAATCTTCAACTTCTGCACATGATTTTCTAGAATTGGAAGACAGTATTGCAGATTATGTGATTAATCATTTACAAGATTCCAAACAACGATATTATTGACACAACACTTTTTGAAGCATAGAAATGGCAACACTGAGAGATATACGCAATCGCATCACCGCCGTGAAAAATACGGCAAAGATTACCTCTGCAATGCGCATGGTTGCAGCAGCGAAATTGCGCAGAGCACAGGAAGCGATTATATCAACAAGACCATATACTGAAAAATTTTCCGAAGTACTGTCAAATTTGGCCGGCTCTGCTTCAGAAGATTATTTCCACCCTTTGCTTCGCAAACCTGAAGTCATCAAACATATTGCGATTATCGTGATTTCCTCTGATAGAGGTCTTTGTGGCAGTTTCAATACTAATGTATTGCGCATGGCTCAGCAATATATTGAACAGACAATTCCCACAGAATTCCCTCAGGCAAAAGTAAGCGTCATTGCCGTTGGCAGACGATCCACTCAGTTTTTTGCAAAGAGTACCCATACGGTCATAGCATCATATCCTGAAGTCTTTGCGCAATTGAAATTCTCAACCGCATCTGAAATTGCCGGTATTGTCGCAAATGGATTCATCAATGAAGAATTTGATCGCGTGATGATTTTCAATAATGAGTTTAAGTCAATCATCAAGCAGGAAACAACGTGCAAACAATTATTGCCTGTTGAATCTGTGGCTAATGAATCAGCAACAAATAATGATTATCTCTTCGAACCTAGTCGCAGTGATATCATGGATTCTATACTTCCTAAATTTGTGAATACACTTGTATGGAAAGGACTTCTCGAATCCAATGCAGCTGAACAAGCAGCAAGAATGATGGCAATGGAAAGCGCCACGACAAATGCTCGCGATCTCATTCGTTCCTTGCAATTGTCATATAATAAAGCGCGCCAAGCATCCATCACGACCGAAATGCTCGAAATCGTCGGTGGAGCAGAAGCATTAAAGGCCTAAAACGAAGAAAGAAGTGGTATTTCCATAAAAATTCACACTTTTTAACATTCTTTAGTCCTTTTTTATGCCATCAGGCATACTTATAGCGGTAATTTTGTGTATTGATTTTACACAACACTTTAAAAGGAATTTGTATGAAAAAGCATCTCATGAGCATTGTGCTCGCATGCTTCATGGTGATTGGACTTGCTTCAATCGTCAGTGGTTGTAAAGATGATGG
>JALRFC010000469.1 GCA_023253875.1 Candidatus Kapaibacterium sp. | reverse complement strand
ATAAAAGACTATTGCTCCTGCTGCTACTGATGCAGAAGCTTTAGCAAAAGCTCCAGCAAGTTTGGCAGCACCAGTAGATAAACCAGCTTGCCATGCCATGCTACCAACACTTTTACCAAGATTTGATGGGAGTAGATTTGATAATTTCATTTTAGCTAAGTCAAAACCAAAAGCTGTCATCAATGCGCTAACACCCATCAATACAGACGATAAGTAAGTGGCTGATTCTATAGTTTTAGCTAATCCTTTTTCAAATGCTGTACTATTTTCATCAATAGTTGGAGTAAGTGAACTTAAAGCAAATGTAACACCAAATAAAGCTTCATTTAATTTTCCTAAGCCTGTAATACCTTTACCAATATCAGCAGATTGTTTAGAAGAATCAATAGGTAAACCACCACCGCCACCACCGCCACCACCGCCACCACCGCCACCAGGAGTGAATTGTTTTGGTAATTTAGGTAATGATCCTCCTTTAAGAATAATATTTTGATATTCTTCTAATGCTCTTTGTTCAATTTGTTCTGGTCTGATTATAGGAGATTTTCTATTTCTTCTTTCATCAAATTGTGCATATCCAATTTCTTGACCTTGTTCGTCTTTAAGTTGTTCAAAACCTTTTGCCGTTAACTTCTTTCTAATAGCATCAGCATAGGC
>JALRFC010000468.1:364-658 GCA_023253875.1 Candidatus Kapaibacterium sp. | reverse complement strand
TCGCCGTCGTGACCCTTCTTTCTAGAAAGGTTCACATGCTTAACAGAACAATTCGAGCCACACTTTCAATAACCCTCTCTCTCATCTCACTCATTGCTCTCCCAACCGTTTCGCACGCCGCAAAGGGATACCGTTACTGGGGATACTTTCAAGCTCAAGCTGGCGCAACTGCATGGACTGCAGCGATGACTGGACCATCGGTTGAAGTAAAAGATGGAGATGTCGAAGGTTGGGCATTTGTTTTTAGCAACAACGACATTCCAGCAGTCTCGCCGATGATGGAGCCTGATTTTG
>JALRFC010000468.1:0-349 GCA_023253875.1 Candidatus Kapaibacterium sp. | reverse complement strand
CCGGAAACTTCGGGCAAGATCCGAGTAGGTCTCGTCGTTGATTTCGGCGCCGCCAACATTGCTCCAACGGGCGAAACTCCCAAGGAGTTTTTCTCTGATTGCGTTGTAGTTCCTCAAGGATCCGTCGGGCTCGATGTTCTTAAAGCCGCAATGGAGGTTCGCGCAGGCGACTCCGGATTAATTTGCGGAATTGCTGGCTACCCGGCAGAAGAATGTGGGGCTGAAATTGATGCTCCTGCGGTTGAAGAAGCAGTAACAACATCAGCGCCTGCTGAAGAAGATTCCGCTAACCGTTCAATGCCTCTGCTCTTAGCTGCACTAGGCGCCATGATCGTCGTTGGTCTGATTT
>JALRFC010000467.1 GCA_023253875.1 Candidatus Kapaibacterium sp. | reverse complement strand
CCATGCAATAGGCGAACTATCAAAAAATCCCCAGCGTCTTTTTGCATGTCTATCATAAGCAGTTTGAAATGTGACTTGTTTTCCGGTATTCAGATCAAATGCACGTGAACCCGATTCCGATTGATATCGTATGCCTTGTCCAACATAGAGCATATTCGAAAACTCAGGATCCAATGCAACAGAACCTTTGATTGGATTCTGAATATCAAGTGCGCTATCGGTTTCTTTACCGGTTGCATAATCGAGTCGAAAAACCTTTCCTGCTAGAGAACCTTGATAAAGTGTTATGGCATTGGAAAGTGTATCAACTTTAAGACAAGGCTGACCCGTCCAACCTGCGCCACCGCCCCATCCGCGTCCTTTGCCGTTCACGCCTTCCCCGAATTTTCCGCCATTGGTTTTGAATATCCAATCAATGTGCAATGTTGTTGGAATTGAATCCAAGAGTCCTGTCAATGGCATATCACGGAAGGGTCCACCACGAAATGTTGCAATCCCTGGAAATCGATCATACGGAGATAGAGTTTCATATGTGAATGTACTTTTAGAAGAGTCCAATACTACTATCTGATATTCAATCATATCTGCTGAAGTTTGCCTTTGAATGGTTTCGAAGCCAATACTTTCTTGTTTGGGTTTTTGTTGTTGAACTTGTTGAA
>JALRFC010000466.1 GCA_023253875.1 Candidatus Kapaibacterium sp. | reverse complement strand
GTCCCACTTGTACATAATACCGGAGTTACTCCCGAATCAATGTAGAATGTTTCTTGGTAAACCTCATTTATACATGCACCCGAATAACGGTAAGCTTCCCATTTTATCCTACCATCTGAGGTAAACGAAAAAGATAAATTATTGTCAGCATATAATCTCTGATTATATTCATCTCTAACACCAAAAAAATAAAAAGTATTCCCTAATGACCATGGTAAATTTTGTCTATTAAAAACAAAATCTAATGACCAACCCTTCTCAGGTCTCCTCTCAATAATAAAATCACAATTATTAGATCCACCATGAGTGTTAAACTGATATTGCCATGGTCTAAGGTCTAATGTTGGGTCAATAGGACAACAGTCACCACCTAATGATGACTCACAACTAATTAAATTCGTGGTGAATCCTGAGATCTCTAATGACATTTTTACTTTTATCTATAAATAGTAAAAACATCAGTTATTTCATCCACTAACTTAAAAATTATGTCTTTGGTTGAATGTTTAGAATTATAAGTTGAATTTATTAATCAACGAGTTCTCGACTGCCGTTATTTCAGAATTAGTTAAAACGGTATTATACATTTTAAATGCGGGTATTTGACCATAAAGACCCGTCGTTTCCCCCGCATTTGTACCCAACTCAATACCTGTTAG
>JALRFC010000465.1 GCA_023253875.1 Candidatus Kapaibacterium sp. | reverse complement strand
ATGTTCAAGGTTGGCAAGGCAGCAACCCATTTAATGTTGAACAAGTGAAAGGTTATATTAAACGAGATTTAGACCCATTATACCAAGGACAATATGAAATTATGTTAGTACCCAATATTGTACACATTGGTTGGGGACGTGGTGTAGGTTATACCAATGGTGAAGAAACTTTTGATGAAACTATCACTACTATTAGTGCAACACAAATTAGGAAAGAAATGGGTTTAAAGTAGTTGACAGCTAAATAATTGTCTGTTATAGTTCTATCCATGATGCCCCCTTAGCTCATGCATGGTTAGAGCAGCGGACTCATAATCCGTTGGTGCGTGGTTCGACTCCACGAGGGGGCACCATATTAAAGGTCTGCCTATGATAAAAAGTTATTGCAATGATTAGTAAGTTAATACTAGTAATATTAGCCCTATTATGTGCTAGTTGTACTACACTCAGTGATAAAACACACTTAGCAGCACTAGCAGATACTACTAGTACAATAATAGCAATTAATAGTGGTCACCTAGAGGCTAACCCCATATTAGGACAGTCTACAATAAATATTGTAGTGGTTGGAATTGTTAAATACTTTTTAATTAAGCAACTAAAAAACACAGATAGTAAAGAAGCTTTACGAATACTATATAGCTTATATTCAGGGACAGCAGTA
>JALRFC010000464.1 GCA_023253875.1 Candidatus Kapaibacterium sp. | reverse complement strand
CATTTATTGGTGTACTGCAGATATCGGTTGGGTAACTGGACATAGCTATATTATTTATGGTCCACTCGCAAATGGAGCAACAACTATAATGTTTGAAGGAATACCAAATTATCCTGATAGTTCTCGTTGGTGGCAAATAATTGATAAGTATAAAGTTAATACTTTCTATACAGCACCAACTGCAATTAGGGCTCTAATGAGAGAGGGCGATGGTCCTGTTAAAAAAACTTCAAGAAATTCTCTTAAACTTCTAGGTACTGTTGGAGAGCCAATAAACCCTGAAGCTTGGATGTGGTATTATAAAACTGTTGGAAACTCTAAATGCCCAATAGTTGATACATGGTGGCAAACAGAAACAGGTGGAATAATGATAGCACCACAAACAGGCGCAATTCCTCTAAAACCTGGTTCAGCCACTAAACCATTTTATGGAATTAAACCTGTTTTATTAGATAAAAACGGAAAAGAAATAAAAGGAGCTGGTGAAGGAAGGCTTTGTATTGCCCAGTCTTGGCCAGGACAAATGAGAACCGTTTATGGTGATCATCAAAGATTTATTGATACTTATTTTTCTCAATTTGATGGAAAATATTTTACCGGTGATGGCTGCAGAAGAGATGAAGATGGCTACTATTGGATTACAGGAAGAGTAGATGATGTAATTATAGTAT
>JALRFC010000463.1 GCA_023253875.1 Candidatus Kapaibacterium sp. | reverse complement strand
ATGCATGAAATGAAGCTTAATCTTGGTCCGGCAAAAGGTAAAGACTTTGCAACTACGCTAGGTCCTTGGCTTGTAACTGTGGATGAACTTGCATCAAAGAAAATTGATACACCGAATGGTGCGACCTATGACTTGGAAATGACATGTACTTTGAACGGTGAACGTGTATCTCTCGGCAATGTGAAAGACATGTCATGGACTTTTGCTCAAATCATCGAGCGCGCAAGTTATGGCGTGACATTACATCCGGGTGATGTGATTGGATCAGGTACTTGTGGCACCGGTTGCTTCTTGGAATTGAATGGTAGCAAAGTGTATGATCCACCATTGTGGGTGAAAGAAGGCGATACCGTTGTCTGTACTATTGAATCTCTCGGCGCTTTGTCCAATACAATCGAGGTACAACGCTGATGCCTCGCATACTCATCACCGGTGGTGCCGGATTTCTTGGATCACATCTTTGCGAAAAATTCATTGCGAATGGATATCATGTCATTTGCATGGACAATCTCATCACAGGTTCACCTGAAAATATTGCGCATTTGATGGGAAATGAACGATTCCGTTTCATTCATCATGATGTAACTGAATATATGTATGTCGATGGGGAATTGGATGCCATTCTGCATTTCGCATCACCTGCTTCGCCCGTTGATTATCTCCGTTATCCGAT
>JALRFC010000462.1 GCA_023253875.1 Candidatus Kapaibacterium sp. | reverse complement strand
ATAGAATATCTCATCAGCAAAACTAGCAGTTGATAGGAACATAAGCACGGAAATACTAGCGACAACTTTTTTAAACATAACGTTTTCCTAAATATTTTGGTGCGCCGGGAGGGACTTGAACCCCCAACCAACGGATTATGAGTCCGCTGCTCTAACCAATTGAGCTACCAGCGCAATGTTTATTACTATACAGTAATTAACCTTAATGTCAACTATTCTTTAGATAGTTGATAGCTTTTTCTAATCGTTCAATGTCATCGGCAAAATTGCCGAGACCCAAATTACATTTATGGCACAACCAACCACGAAATTTTTCAGTAACATGATCGTGGTCAGCACACCATTGGTTCTTTCTTTTTTTATTATATCCTTTGGCTTCCTCAGCATCACGATTACAGATTGGGCATCTGTAATCGTTGTCTACCTTAGGCGCATTCTTTTTTATTACTCGAACAAGCTTGGCTTGCTTTTTAGCACAATCTTTGCATTCATAACGAAGATAATTTGAACCACCATCTTTACCAAATGCAATAATAGGTTTATCTTGTTTGCAGATACCACAAACTTTTGTTTCTAATTGAATCATCCATGTACTTATATCTTTCAAACATGGTGAATCAACTTTTTCTTAATTGTCTTTTGGATACCAGGATTGATCTTTTGAATTACCGGCA
>JALRFC010000461.1 GCA_023253875.1 Candidatus Kapaibacterium sp. | reverse complement strand
AATCCGCGTGATACTTCCAAGATACCAGTGCAAGAAGTGCATGACATCTATTTCACTAAGAATGGATCAACATTCATTCAACGCTTGACATATATCTATGCGAATCTTGGGAATGGTGCCTATGCCGGCAAAATTGGGTTCTCCAATAATATGCCATTAAGAAAGTACCTGCAATCCATGAATGGATTCAATACATATGTCAAGAGTGCGAGCTATCTGATGCATAATGCAGGATTTTCAGAGATTCGCAATTTCATACATAATAATGCTCAAACAGTATTCCAAGATGATACCGGAATTCCATTTGAAATGTATGATCAGAATTCTTGGGATTTCGTGCTCTATGGCAGATATGCAAGACCAATCAATCTCTTTGCGAAACGATATAGTCCTGCATTGGACAGTGCATATGCAAATCCTGAATTCAAGAAAAGACCTCTTCCCTTTATGTCAGGTTATCTCCTGCGCAGAGGAGATGCACAGAACATTTACAAAGCTGTCAGAAAATCATCGAGGTAAAGCTGTATTGACAGAATCCTTCTTTTTCTTCGCAGGACGATATTGCAAATTAGGAATACGAGGTGATGGTATTTTCAGTGATGATATTCCATTCTCTCTCTTGTGAGCCAATAACCATTCATAGAGTTCATCTTTTTCAAACATTTGGGTGAACT
>JALRFC010000460.1 GCA_023253875.1 Candidatus Kapaibacterium sp. | reverse complement strand
CTAACCCCGACAATCTCTCTGCAATTTGTTGGCGACTGCCCGGATTAAACGCTGTAACCTTTGGTTTAAGCTGCTTACCGGTTTTGTCGCTAACACGCTCCTCCACAATGGGTGGAAACGTAACTTGAAGTTCGCCCTCAATATCAGCCAACTCGCCTGACAACTTAGCCAATAGTGCCTGACCCTTCTCCATATCAAACCTGAAACCATGTTGTTCCTGCCTTTTCAAAATAGCGGCAACCTCGTGTTCCAGTTGAACGCTTTCGCCCCAACCTTGTAGCTCCGCTTCTAACATACGAAACAGTTGTACTGTCACTGCCACGTCCTGCTTACAATAAAACCGATTGAGGCTATCATGTGGAGCATCATAAGGATCAGAAGAATTCGCATCGTATGGTACTCCTTTCAACCAATGCCAAATACGCTTGTACTCAACCTTATGATTCCCCAGCCTCTTTCCCCATGCTTCTAAACTGTGACCCCCTTCGATGCTTGGATTGAGCAGCCTTGACATTATCAAAGTATCTCTCACTTTCTTCAATCCAATCTTCGTTCCCCAGAGCTTGTTTAAAACTGGTGCGTCGAAGCCGATCAAGTTGTGCCCGATCAGCCTGTCTGCTTTGTTTATCAAGGGTATGAGTGTATCTGGTGTTGTGTGACATACATACTCGTTTGTATCGCTGTTATGGGT
>JALRFC010000045.1 GCA_023253875.1 Candidatus Kapaibacterium sp. | reverse complement strand
AAGAATTACGCAAAAGAATATAGAACAAATCAAAAAATATTTGTATGAAAAATATTAAAGTAATAGCTGTTTATATAGTTATGCTATGTAGTGCTATGTGTTTATCAATAGGTACATTCTATGCAGACCAATGGTTATTATTGGTAGGATTGTGTTTTGCAATACTATCAACATTATTGGCATCGATTTTAGACCTAATTTAAAGAGTTTTTATTATTAATTGATACGAATATACCAAGCAAGGTGTAAAAGTGTCTTAAATCAAAGGATATGATTATTAAAACAAAGAATGGTAACGAGGTGTTTAAAACATCTAGTTATCAAGATGAGATGTACGATGAAATGTACGAAGTTAGTGAGGGTTATCATTTAATGAGCGATGGGTATCGAAATAATGATATAACCCTCGATAACGATATACTTTACATTGGTGAGCATATTGTCTACGAGGGTGGGGATAGAATGTTCAATCCTAAAAATGTAGGTGGAAGAGTGCCTTCATTGTATGTGATAAGAACTTTCAACGGAAAGTATTGGGAGTTCGAATGTGGACTTGATCTATTCTTGGTTTATAGTAGAAACCCTCAGTATGCCCCAATGTGGTGAGCTTCATCAGATTTTTATAGCCAATATCATTTTTGGCAAGCAATACCAAATGATAATAATTACGTCTTTTATTCCCGCCTTTTCTGGCTGTCATATCAAAGCGACTGCCATTTGCAACATAGACTTCACAACCCAAAAGTGGCTTTATTCCTGCTTTCTTGGCTTTTTTATAAAATTCAAAACAACCAAACATCACTCCATGATCAGTTAGAGCAATAGATGTTTGTCCATCTGCTTTGGCGGCCTCAATCAATTGTTCAGGCTTGCATGCGGCATCGAGCAGAGAGTAATGTGTGTGATTATGGAGATGTACGAAGTCAGGCATAGTTGGTCTTTAGATTCGGTGCAAACATAGTGTTTTTAGAGCCTTTTTTCGGGGCTTTCTTTCCACAAATAATTTATCTTTCATCGAGCATTTTGTATGACTAAATTTGTGATTCATTTCATGTCAATATGGATTTGATCAGTGAATTCAGCACATCTTCCTTCAAAATCAGAATCCAGAGCTATGAATATTTCCCTTATTGTGGGAATACTCATGCTGGGACAGAAATGGTCTGCATATCTTTTAACGGGGTCAATTGCCATCTTTTCCGATGCAATGGAAACCATCGTCCATATTGCCGCAGTTGGATTTGCGTGGTATAGCCTTCGTATCACGTATCGGCCACCGGATGAAGATCATCATTTCGGACATGATAAAATCACATTCTTCTCGGCAGGACTCGAAGGCGCACTCATCATACTTGCAGCAATCATCATTATTCAAACTGCCATTGATAAGTTGATTTCAGGTGTCACACTCGAACAGGTAGGTTATGGAACCGCCCTCACTGCCACTGCTGCAGTCATCAATACTATCCTTGGACTCTATTTAGTCAAAACAGGAAAGAATAATAGTTCATTCATCATTGAAGCAAATGGTCGTCATATTCTCACTGATGCATGGACTTCTGCCGGTGCCATTGCAGGTTTGCTACTTGCTTTTCTCACGGGAGCTTATTGGATTGATCCACTCATGGCTTTATTTTTTGGAGCCAATATCATTTTCGAAGGAGGAAAACTCATTCGAAGAAGTGTGCAGGGCTTGATGGATAAAACTGATCCTGAACTTTTTACTTCGGTCAACACCATTTTGCAACAGCAATGTGATGATTTAGGAATATCATTTCACAGATTGCGTTTGAGAGTTTCAGGAAATTATGTCTACATCGATTTTCACCTTCAATTCCCCGATGATACTACAATTGAACATGCGCATTTACAGGCAACAGAAATTGAACAATTGATTGCTACTTCAATAATGCAACCATGTGATATCGTGACGCATTTGGAAAGCACATCTCATCATCCTCCTGATCATATCTGAGTCACATTGTCCGCTGTTTCCTATATGCATTCACAGCTTTGGCATGATCTCTGCCATTATTTGTGAATACATGTTCACCGGTTCCGTCCCCTTTTGCTACAAAGAAGATATATCCATGTTGTTCGGGTTGTAATGCGGCAAGTATGGACTCTCTTCCCGGACAATTTATTGGACCCGGTGGCAAACCGGCATATTTATAGGTATTGTATTTACTATCAGTTCTAAGATCACTGTAGAATAATCTTTTTCTCTTTCCAATGGCATATTGTACTGTTGGATCCGCTTCTAATTTCATACCTCTAAGCAGTCTATTATGATAGACCCCGCTGATTCTTTGTCTTTCACTTGCAACAGATGCTTCAGCTTCAATGATGGAAGCAAGCGTGAGGATTTCATGTTTTGAATACTTGCTTTGTTTCTGTAATTCTGCGCATTGTTTATCCCAAAAGAGTTGATGAATCACAGCAAGCTTCTTGATGATATCTGTTGCTTTTTGTTTCTTATAGAAATTATATGTGTCCGGCATACAATATCCTTCCATGGAGGTTTGCTTCACTCCCATACTTGCACAAATGGAATCATTATGGACCAAACGTATAAATGTAAGTGAATCCACAGTAATTCTTTTTTGTAAAATGGAAGCAATTCTACGAAGATCAGATCCTTCCGGGATGACCACATTCACAGTCATTCCCTCTTCACCTGAGTATATCAATTTGATGATTCTTGCATGAGTGAATGTATTTTGTACGGAGAAAGTACCCGAAGTGCAATGCTTTCCTGATAATACTTCATACAATGATGCGATAGAATAAAAGAGATATGGATGTTTGATGATACCAGCATCCGAAAGTGTGCTCACTACTGTTGAAAGTGAGGAATCTTTGATTGTAATGTCTGTAGCTTTTTTCTGTGGAATTGGAGAAAACAAATACAGAATAGACATAAATATCGCAGATACGATCATTATCACTGATATGATCCACCATGCCTTGCTTGATATATTATGTGATTTCTTCGGCACTATCTACCCGTCTGCATTACTCTTGGATAATGATTGGCATGCATTCTCTCTCATCATCAGCTTGAATGATTAATATATATCCGCCGGGTATCAAATCATTTGCATGCAGGGTCATTGAATATTCACCACCCGGTGCATTTGCCAAAGTGAATAATTGTTCCTGTTTTCCACTCATATTATGTACAAGTCTTATTTGTGCTTGCTTTGACTCCCGCAATCTGAATTGAATAAGCGATTGACTTGTGGCTATTGAAATAGGATGTGGATATATGGATAGACCGGAAATACGTTTGAGAGATAAATCAGTGATTGCGCTCTTTATTGTTACTTCACATTTGCCATTTGCGATAAGCGAGTCTTCACTACCAAATGCTTCATAAAAGTATGGGATGGTTATACAATCTCTACCAATTCTCACAGTATCACGATCGCGTTTAGTTTCATAGACAGTATCTATGATGTCAATCGGAGCATAGCATACAGGAATTATTGCCGTATCACCCGGATTGATACGCATTGGAAGAATGGATTGAGGTACACTATATCGCGTATTGAATCTGAATGTCACTTCATTGATTTCTTGCGCAAATAATCCGGAATTTATGAGTATGATACTATCGCAATACACAGAACCAATAGCTATTCCACCAAGTTGTTTGAGTACTGCACTAGGGGAAAGCGATTGAAGCGTAAATCCAGGAATTGTGTCTGAATACAAGGCTATATTCCCATTCTTGTCCTCAGCTTGGATATCATAAAAAGCATCTGCAAAGACATCTTGCACACAAATATTCAATGCACGAACAGCATCCGTAGTGGGGAATGCACTTTTCCAAGTAATATTTGATGACTTTGAAACAGTAATATCTTTCAAGCCACCATCAGTTGGTGTTGAATCAGCAATGATAACATAGTGACATGTATTGCAAGAATCCGGAATGGCCGAAATAGAAGGCTTTTGTTTATCCAGATATGAAGTCAGATTGAATGCAGCTATTTCACGCATCATGCATGCATCTTCAATGAGAATGGAATCTTCTGATATTTCTTCTGTATCTGAGGAATAACATACCTTCAAAATATACTCTTGGCCCGGTTTAATGATAATGCTTGGATTCCCTGTTATCGTGAATTTTGAAGTGATGCCTTTGACATTTTTGATGGTGATTGCTTGGTCAAAAGTTCCATAATTCTTCAGTGTGAGATCATAACAGACTTGCTTTCCAACGGGAATCTTTTCCACTATGGTTTGCATTGCATCATTATTGGCAAGCTTAAAAGAGCTTGTCACAGTAAACCCTTTGATACGAATAGGCAATGTTGTTTTTTGTTGTACGGAGTCCAATGCAGTTACTGTGATTGCTCCATCCTGATACGGATCTTGCAGAGCAACTTTGAACATGACAGAATCTTGAGGTGGCGTTAAATTATAAGTAAAACTCTTGATATTCTTAGCTGATCCACTTTCTTCCAAAACTTGCACAATTCTGGAATCACCTGCGACTGTGTCATAAATCATGCCGATAAAATCTCTGCATTCTTGCTTACCGGTTATTTGCGGTGGATTAAAATCAAAACTTCGAAAACTCATGCCACCGACATATCCATAGGAATTTGCTCTACCATATCCATATACATAAATTCCAACTCGTTCATTTGAAGTGATTGTATGCACACCATCTGAAACACGTAGCCAAGTATAAGAAAAATTTGTTCCCGGAATGACTGTTGCACCAAATCCAGGAATAGAACCTATCAATTGACCATCCAATCTAGTGCTTGATACAGCTGTATTCGGCATCACGATGGTAATCCATTGTTCATCATAGCCTTGATCATAAAAAAATCCATTCGCAAAATTCACAGCTTGAATACTCACAAAGCGATAATTATCCTGAAACTGATCGCTAGGTGGAACAAGCATCATCATTGGATCGCCATTATAATCCGTATTGGATGAATTTGTCGTTCCAGAGGTCTTTTTATACTGTGCAACCATGATGGACTTATTGGAAGTGATCACTTGAGGAGTGGTCAAAACCGATTGATAGATTCCACCTTTTGAAAGTGTTGTTGTCTTAATTCCATTGATGAGAATATCAGTACTATCATATCCAGCAATGACTCTATAGATATCCTGAGATTGATTTGTTGCATTATATGGTCGAGGAAATGGGACCACAATTGCAGTTCTTCCCCAAGTATCTACACTTGGCAATTGCTCTACTATATGATCCCTGGATGTCAATTGATCATTCTTGATTGGTACTCTTGCTCTTTGTTGACCGGCAAATAATCCAATGGGTTTATTCGATTGCACTCTCGAACCGGTCAAATCTCCTGAGCCATCACCAGCGGATAAGTCTGCTTGCACTAATAAGGATTGTCCTTGATCTAGGCGTGCCAAAATCGTATTTGCATTCCCATTTCTGGCAGTACGGGCTGATGGATTGATGGTAATATCTGTTCCATCTTCGGTTGCGACAATTGCAAATTCTGATGGAGTCGAACCATTATTTGGAATAAGACCGCTACCCTGTCTGTCAGAATTATATGTCAATACATAATAATCTTTACCAAGTGCATCAGAAGGTAAGACCAAAAATGCATCACTTGTTGTAGATCCTTGATTGAGTGCATAGACGCTTACTTCTTTGTCGGAAGAGACATGAAAAACATTCTCAGCTACTCTTTGCTCTTGATCATTGGATGCAGCTTGACCACCAGATGGATTAATACCCTGCAATTCATATTGTAACCAATGAACTCTATGGGTAAATACAATGGCAGGATCTGAGATGGTAAAATCAACATTTTGCCAATTGCCATTTCTCCCTTTATATCGCAATCTTCCACTTGTTGGTTCAGATGCGGCTATATAGATATATAATGAATCGGTAGAGGGACTATTGACATGTAAATTCGGTATGAAAGTAAACCAGAAGTCTTTTCCCCTGCTATCTTTTTCTTGCGCATCCATGCTTTGCAAAGCAAAAAAGCAAAGCAAGGACAAAGGGATGCCGAATAAACGAGTAAAGGTTGAATACATGATTGTGCTGCGATTATTAGATACAATGACACAACAGAGCTCCCTTTGTTTCGGGTTCCATTGATTCCTCCCTTTTGCAAGTTAGCGAAATATGGACAAAATGAGAATAGAGACATGGTATTTGTATTTTTGAGTTCAGAACTACCGAATACTGTGAATGTACTCATGAAACCTAGAATCGCGATTTTTTTTACCGGTGGCACCATCTCTATGCGAGTTGATGAAGGATTTGGCGGAATTGTTCCGGCTCTATCAGCGACACAAATCATCGATGCAATCAACGATATCCACGATCTGGCTGATATTGAAGTGATTGAATTTGGTCAATTACCCGGCCCGCATATGACCCCCGATATCATGTTCAGTTTGTCAAAACAAATCACCGAATGTGTTCACAGAGATGATATTGATGGAATCATCGTGACCCATGGAACGGATACCTTAGAAGAAACTGCGTATTTCCTGGATTGTACGATTCAGACTGAAAAACCGATCATCGTGATCGGAGCAATGCGTAATTCTAGCGAACCCGATTGGGATGGACCACGCAATCTTCGCGATGCCTTGATTCTTGCCGGCAGCAAAGAAGCAATTGGATATGGTGTCCTATTATGTCTGGGCGATACCATCAATGCCGCATCAGAAGCAACAAAAACAGATACCAATCAGCTGAATACATTTGCGAGTTTCGATTTTGGACCAATAGGTCGACTCGTCAATGGGACTGTGATGATGTATCGGAAGCCGGTTCGAAGAGAATTTTTTGACATGAAACAATTACCCGGAAATATCCCGCTCCTCAAATGCTATGCAGGCATGGATGCAATGCTCATTGAATGTGCTTTGAAACATGGTGTAGAGGGTATTGTTATAGAAGCCTTTGGTGTAGGCAATGTACCTCCACCGGTTTTTTATGCACTCAAACTAGCAGTAGAACATGGAATTCCAACAGTATTGACATCTCGATGTCCGGTTGGAAGAATCGAACATATTTATGCTTATGAGGGAGCCGGAAAGCATTTGTATGATGCAGGCATCATTTTTGCTGATTATTTGAATGGTCAAAAGGCTAGGATTAAACTCATCGCCGCATTGGGCGCAAATTATAACATGCAACAAATCAGAAATTCATTTGAATGGGCATAACACACAATCATGAGCAGTGAATATTATTTTCATAGAGCCGGGACACTCATTCGTAGAAGAATGTTACCTTTTTTGCGCATTCTATTGATTTCCACGATTCTGTCATTAACAACCATCTGGGCTATTACGGCTTATTATGGACTGAGCAAAGAGCAGAATAGATTAGCGTCAAATCTTGAACTTTCGGTGATGATCAAACAAGATGTGGATACTTCCCGCATATTCACATTGGCTGAGTCTTTGAAGAAGTATCAACAAATTCATCATGTGAATGTGATTTCACCATCATTAGCAACAGTAGCGTTTGAACAAGAACTGGGTGAGGATACTGATGCATTATTTACTGAGAGTCCTTTTCAATGGTCAATTTCATTTGCTCTCAAACCTGAATATTGCGATCATCAAGCAGTAAGTTTCATTTTGGCTGATCTTTCGCAGAAAGAAATCGTGGAACAAACTGTTTTTAATGCTCAAGCAGCCGGTACAGTATTCGCGCGAAGCTCTATGGTACTGACACTCGGTCTGGCGGGTGCGACAGGAATATTCATCCTATTTTTGGGATTTTTGTCCTATGTCTTTCGTGCTGAATTACTACAAAGTCCAACCGAATGGTTCATTCTCCAAACATTGGGAGCCGGAAGAGGTTTCATTGCGATACCTCATCTCCTCTTTGCCATTTCGGCTTGTACCATTGGAATTGCAATCGGTTCGGGAATTGCGCAAGTCATTCGTTTTCAATACTCTCACTCATTTCCATGGATCATGGAGATTCCACTGAATTGGCTATTCATATCTTTGGGTGGTATTACTGTATTGTGCTATTTGACGGCAGGATTTACTGCTATAAGTGTCACCAAGGGAAAATAAAAAAGCCCCAATCATAGATTGGAGCTTACAGATGTGCGGAAGACGGGACTTGAACCCGTACGCCAGTGAAGGCGCCACCCCCTCAAGATGGTGCGTCTGCCAATTTCGCCACTTCCGCAGACAAGAGAGCACAAAGATAGAGTATTTCCTAAATTTCACAAAACCCTTTCAGGTAAACTTTGGATATTCTTTGTCATTCTCGCCTTAATACTCCAATCCTCTAGTGAGCAAAGAGCTTATTCACAGCTTTGGTAATGCACTGTCTAGACCGTATCTTTGTCAATCTTAGAACCCTATACATTCGGCAAACATGGCATTCAAACATACCTCTTCAAGCAAGCGCTCAAAAACCAAATCCTCATTGAAACTTCCTTTGTCCAAGGAAGAACTTATACAGGATTTGACAGTGGCCATTGAAAGTAGACAAGCTTCTTTATTGGGAAGACGTGAAGTGCTTTCCGGTAAAGCCAAGTTCGGCATCTTTGGAGATGGTAAAGAATTGCCTCAACTCGCATGGGCAAGAGCATTTCAAAAAGGTGATTTCAGATCAGGGTATTATCGCGATCAAACATTCATGTTTGCGCTAGGAATGTCTTCAGTGAAAGAATTCTTTGCACAATTATATGCTATTCCTGATGCGAAATTGGAACCGGCATCCGCAGGCCGATCCATGAATGGACATTTCGCCACACGTTCTCTGAATGCCGATGGCACATGGAAACATTTGGTTGATCAATACAATTCATCGGCTGATATCTCACCGACCGGTTCGCAAATGCCAAGACTTGTTGGTTTGGCTTATGCATCGAGATTGTATCGCTCCATAGATGTACTCAAAGACATGACTTCCTTCAGCAAAAATGGAAATGAAGTGGCTTGGGGCACTATTGGGAATGCAAGTGCGGCTGAGGGAATGTTTTGGGAATCAGTAAATGCAATCGGCGTACTTCGCTCCCCTGCCATTATATCTATTTGGGATGATGGATATGGTATTTCTGTACCGAATGAATTTCAAATGACCAAATCCAATGTTGGTGAATTATTGTCCGGCTTTCAAAGAAAACAGGGCACCACTGATGGATATGATGTGCATACCGTGAAAGCATGGGATTATCCCGCCCTTCTTGAAGTCTATGCAAAAGCCGGAGAAACTGCCAGAACAGAACATGTTCCTCAGATTATACATGTGATTGAAGTCACACAGCCACAAGGACATTCCACTTCGGGAAGTCATGAGCGATATAAATCCAAAGAACGCTTGCAATGGGAACAAGATTTTGATGGCATTGCTCGAATGAAAGAATGGCTCATTCAACATGACATTCTTACATCTGAAGAAATTGAACGCATTGAACAAGATGCAATCAAACGCGTGAAAGCGTGGCGTGATGAAGCATGGAAAGCATATCAAGAGCCAATTCTGTCTGATTTATCGAATGCCGGATCACTCATTGAGAACTTGATCCATGAATCAGCAGATCAATCCATCAAGCAGGAATTACAGCAATTACTTTCCACATTGCAAACAATCAGAGAGCCATTCCGCAGAGATATTATGGGCATCGTGCATAAGGCTTTGCTTGCCACAAGAACATTGCATGGTCCTGCTCGACATGCACTCTTGACATGGAAAAAGGAATTACATGCTCTTCAGACAGAACGGTATTCTTCACATTTATTTAGCGAAAGTTCTGAATCAGCTTTCAATGTTCACCATATCCCTGCCAATATTGATGCACAATCACAACTTGTGAATGGTTCTGAAATCATGAATGCATGTTTTGATTATCATTTACAT
>JALRFC010000459.1 GCA_023253875.1 Candidatus Kapaibacterium sp. | reverse complement strand
AAATTTTTCTTGTGAGGATGCTGGCGATCATGTAAAGGTGCTACGCCTATTAAATGAACTCATACAAGAATTGCAAGGACATGAAAATGTTAGCCTTGTAGTTCAATCTGTACAGCGAGAAGAACCCGAACACGAAGAAGAATTCCCTGTTAGAGACGAATAATTTGGTTAACCCGGTTTGAATCCGGGTTAATTTTTGCTTGATTAGTGTTACTAAAGCAATTATAATATAATTATGCCCGAGTGGTGAAACAGGTAGACACAAGAGACTTAAAATCTCTCGCTTACCGAAAGGGGCATGCCGGTTCGATTCCGGCCTCGGGTACCAGTAATGCCCCCTTAGCTCATGGATGGTTAGAGCAGCGGACTCATAATCCGTTGGTGCGTGGTTCGACTCCACGAGGGGGCACCATTAAAAGGTTTTAATATGAAACTTAATCTAGAACAAGTAAAGCAATTTATCGAAGCACAAAGTCCTCAGACCAAAATTTACATTGGGTGTGACTCTGAAAGATATCGAAGAAATAATGTATGGTACGCTGATTATATTCTTGCCATCGTAGTACATATTGATGGAAAACACGGATGCAAAATTTTCGGTGAAGTAATTACCGAAAGAGACTACGATCAAAAAGCATCTAAGCCAACATTTCGTTTAATGAATGAGGTGTACAAAATAAGTGAACTGTATCTGAAATTGCAAGAAG
>JALRFC010000458.1 GCA_023253875.1 Candidatus Kapaibacterium sp. | reverse complement strand
CTCCCTTCTCGGCGGCCTTCTTCATGATGTCTGGGACAGTCTTGGCTCCCTCCGCGTCGAAAAGAGAAGATCCGATATTGGTTCCGTTGAGGACCTTATCGAAAGTGAAAGCCATACCTCCACCAATGATCATCTCATCAACGATATCAAGCATATTATAGATCAATTGAATCTTGTCCTTAACCTTGGCTCCTCCCATAACAACGGTGAGTGGCCTGTCTGGGGACTCGAGAACCTTGGAGAAATACTCCAACTCCTTCTTGAGGAGGAAACCTGCAGCTCTAGTCTCGACATCAACTCCAACCATGGAAGAGTGAGCTCTGTGAGCGGTACCGAAAGCGTCATTCACATAGATGTCTCCGTATCCTGTCAATTGCTGTCTGAAAGCAGCAATTTCAGCCTCGGTGGCCTTAACTTTTTCTCCATTGATCTCTCCCTTTCCTTCTTCGGCGGTGTAGAATCTCAAGTTCTCGAGCAACAAAACTTGACCATCTTTAGCCTCACCGCAAGCCTTGGCGGTCTCAGCTCCAACGCAGTCTGGAACCCAGGTGACCTTTCTCTTAAGGAAGTCCTCCACAGCTGGAACCAGTGGGTTGAGGGAGAATTGCATTTGTTTAGATCCCTTTGGTCTTCCCATGTGTGACATCAAGATGACGGATTTAGCACCATTGTCCAAAAGGTAGTTGATAGAAGGAAGAGTGGAGACGATTCTCTTTG
>JALRFC010000457.1 GCA_023253875.1 Candidatus Kapaibacterium sp. | reverse complement strand
AAATGCATTGTACCGTCATCCAGATTATTTAGCGATGCGCGATGTAATGGAAGAAGACCCAACTGAGGTAGAAGCAGGAAAGTCTAATTTAAATTACGTAAAATTAGATGGTAACGTTGGCTGTATGGTTAACGGTGCTGGTTTAGCTATGGCAACCATGGATATTATTAAATTATCTGGTGGTGACCCTGCAAACTTCTTAGACGTGGGTGGAACTGCGAATGCAACTACTGTTGAAGCTGGTTTCCAAATTATCTTAAAAGACCCAAATGTTAAAGCAATTTTAATTAATATTTTTGGTGGTATTGTTCGTTGCGACCGTGTGGCGCAAGGTGTAATTGATGCTTATAAAAACATTGGAAATATTCCAGTGCCAATTATTGTTCGTTTACAAGGAACAAATGCGGAAGAAGCTAAAAAATTAATTGACGAATCTGGATTGAAAGTATTTTCAGCAATTGCATTACAAGATGCAGCCGACCTTGTAAAAGAGGTATTGTCAAAATAATTAATCATTCATCAAATTTAAAAGCCAATTAGATTTTCTAATTGGCTTTTTTTATGGATATTTAAAGGTGCTACTAAAAATATACCCGAATAACCCAAACGAAAAACATTTACAACAAGTGGTGGAGTGTTTGAAAGATGGCGGATTAATTATCTATCCGACTGATACCGTTTATGGTTTAGGTTGTGATATTTACCAAGCCAAAACAAT
>JALRFC010000456.1 GCA_023253875.1 Candidatus Kapaibacterium sp. | reverse complement strand
AATCTTCAAACAAGAGGGGAAACTTGTAAAAAGTCACCGGGTTTATTGTATCTGTCCAAATGAAAAATCAGGTACTAAAATAGTTTCCGGTTTACAACCGAGATAGTGCAAGACATCACGATAAAGGTAGTCATGAACGTAACTTTTGAATTGGCGTAATCTTAGGACCTCGGTTCGACTCCGAGCACCTCCACAAGAAGTACAGTTAATGATGTGCAGGGAGATCCTGCAATGAGGTAAGTACTAATGTTTTGTATCATAATCTAAACCTTTTTGAAACAAACTGTACTTTTTAATTGCTCCGGTAGCTCAGTGGATAGAGCAACAGCCTTCTAAGCTGTGGGTCGAAGGTTCGATTCCTTCCCGGAGTACCAAAAACAATATCTACCTCTATGTGCCCCCGGCAGAGGCTAAGGAAGAACCGTACTGCACTATGGTAACTCGGGTATTGTTTTACTTTATTCAGCCAAGGTGCTGAGTATTCGCAGCCCGGAAGATGGTAGGAAGTGATTGATCCTACTGTCTCCGGGTATTTTTATTGTTTAACCTTTAAATAAACAAATGACAACAGAGCAAGAGCAAATAGAAAAAGCTGCTGAAAGATTATATTCTACTAAAGATCCAATTAGAGATGCAGCAAAACAAGTAATGCTAAAAAAAGCATTTAAACAAGGTTGGGAAGAGTGCATGAAATTCTATGGAATCTCAAAAGTTCCGGATCAGTACG
>JALRFC010000455.1 GCA_023253875.1 Candidatus Kapaibacterium sp. | reverse complement strand
TAAGAAGGACAAAGCCAAGAGATTGGAGGACTTGAACAAAGCATTGTGGTATTTACAGCGCGAAATAGACAAAAAATGAAGAAGTGCTTTACTTGTAAACGCAAAAAGGCACGATTGTCAAGTACAACTTTGACCTTAAAAAAGTTGAAATCATTTACATCAAACTAATTTGACATAAAAAAAATTGAAATTATTTACATCAAACCAACAATTATTAACGCAATAAAACAATACTTATGACAGCATTAGAATACTTAATACAAAACGTCTTTGAAGAACACACACAAGAGTGGTACAGAGAAATAGAAATCGCTTTGGCAATGGAGAAGCAGCAGGTTATTGATGCATATAATGAAGGCTATCGAGATGGTGAATACGATGCACGGAATGAGCCATATCCTGATGATATAGCTAACTATAAAAATGCTGAACAATATTATAAATCAATAAAATAATGAACACAACAGAAATCATAAACAGAAAGCGCAACACTACTGTGTTTGGGTGCAAGGCGCGAGGTAAAAATATTGCACGTATTATAGCCAACAAGACCGGCTACAAGATGGATATGATAAGCAGGATCCTGAACGGCACTAAACAGCCAACACGACCTCATCACTTTATGTGGTTAAAGATGGCTGAAGAACTAATGAGTAAACAAATGGTTGATGATGATGGGTGTTAACACAGCAAGAAAAAAGGCATTGGCTGATATTTCAAAGTATATCA
>JALRFC010000454.1 GCA_023253875.1 Candidatus Kapaibacterium sp. | reverse complement strand
TTTAAACGACTTGGTACTAAAAAATCTCTAGCGCCCTCTGGACTAGATGAGGTTAAAATTGGTGTTTGAAATTCTAAAAAACCTCATTTAGTCATTTCATTTCGGATATATGAAATAACTTTGGATCTTAAAATAATATTTTCATGAATTTTTTTTCTTCTTAAATCTAAGAATCTGTATTTTAATCTTATTTCTTCTGCGTATTCTTGATCACTAAAGACCGGCATGGGTAGCTCTTTACAAGTTCCCAAAATTTCATGTTTCTCAATAACAACCTCTATTTCACCTGTATCAATTTCAGAATTAATTGTTTCTTTTGATCTGTTTACAACTTTTCCCTCAACTTTAATTACTGTTTCTAATTGCATTTTTTCTAATTCAGAAAAATATTTATTATCTTTATCAATTATACATTGGGTTATCCCATAATTATCTCTAAGATCTATAAAAAGTAAATTTCCATGATCTCTTTTTTTGTTTATCCAGCCTGAAAGAGAAATTTTTTTATCTACATCCTCTTTTCTTAATTCATTACACTTATGTGTTCTGTATTTATTCAATTAAACCTCTAATGCTTCTTTTATAATTTTAAAATCGATTGGTTTCTTTCTTTTTAAACTAATTTCGTCGATTTTATATATGAAATCGGAAATTTTGCCATAAGTTCTATCAATTCTCTTAATTATAAATTCAATAAGTTTTTGGTCTATTGATATTTGACGATCAGAAAGATT
>JALRFC010000453.1 GCA_023253875.1 Candidatus Kapaibacterium sp. | reverse complement strand
AGCTCAAATCATAAAAAGTCCCCACAGATCATTAAAGATAGCTGTAACGACCATTTCTAAAAATTTACGGTAAAAACCCTCCTGTAACAATTTTTCGCTAGCTTAAATCCCGGTTTTAAAGCTCACCTTATAAATCAGAATTAAGCTATTCATACAATTTAAGACGCAAACTTTGAAATATTATATTTTTTTGTAGTAAAAGCAAAAATTTCATGACAATTTCTTATAATAGAAAATCTTTTAATGGCGGGAGATGGATTTGAACCACCGACCTCAGGGTTATGAGCCCCACAAGCTACCAGACTGCTCTATCCCGCTAAAGCGGATAATGGGATTCGAACCCACGACATCAACCTTGGCAAGGTTGCGCTCTACCGCTGAGCTACATCCGCGAACTAATTAGCCTTCTATCGGATTTGAACCGATGACCGTCGCATTACAAATACGATGCTCTAGCCCCTGAGCTAAGAAGGCTTTAGGCTGATTTTAATATAGACAAGATTTTAGAATATGTCAAGTTAATTTGTCTAAAATCAAAAATTGAATTAGACTATAATTGTTAATTAAGCAAAACAGCAAAGAAATTTATTTACCATCAGGAGATTTCTAAAATGTTCAATTTCAATGTTGAAGAATTATTTTTAGCAAGATTACCAGAAGCTTACGCTCCATTTGACCCACTAGTAGATGTATTACCAATCATTCCAGTATTATTCTTTCTGCTAGCATTCGTTTGGCAAGCATCTGTAAG
>JALRFC010000452.1 GCA_023253875.1 Candidatus Kapaibacterium sp. | reverse complement strand
AATACCTATAATTGATTGAGCATGTTCTTTTATGAAAGAAAAAAGACTTTCTATCTTTTCATCATGACAATTCCATGGATGAATGCCTATTGTATATTGTGAATTCTTATTGATATTGTTTAGAATATGTAATTGTTCTTCAGGCAACGATATATCTAATGAAATGATAGGTTTTGACAGCTCTTTATCATGCTGAACACTATAAGAATTTATATGCGTATGATTATTAAAAAACACAATTTTGCTAAAAATATTTGCAAAAGGTAAAAAAATCTCTATTTTCGCATCTCGATTTTAGAGAGCAAGAAGCCAACTTAGCTCAGCTGGTAGAGCAGCTGATTTGTAATCAGCAGGTCATCGGTTCAAGTCCGATAGTTGGCTCTCAAGCCGGAATAGATAATATTCCGGCTTTTTTATTTATATGCAAAGTTAGTAAACTGACACTTGAAACTGGATTTTGTCTTATTTCTTTTTTGATTTCTTATGTCTCAAAAAGATTCGATTCAGGATTTACTGAGCTATTTATTTTCTCTTCATCGATTTGGTATAAAGCCTGGATTAGAAAGAATACAGTATTTATTGTCTTTTTTAGATAATCCTGAAACATTATATCCATGTATTCATGTTGCCGGAACAAATGGAAAAGGTTCTGTATGTTCCATTTTAGCATCAATATTACAAAGTGCAGGGTATAAAACTGGCTTATATACTTCGCCTCATATACGCTTATTTAATGAAAGAATAAGAATAAATGG
>JALRFC010000451.1 GCA_023253875.1 Candidatus Kapaibacterium sp. | reverse complement strand
ACTTAAGATAATCAAATAACAGATACATGTTATTCAAATTTTCAGAATCTAGTACTCCAAATCCTTCATCAATTGCTAAGAAATTTGGTCGTGGTAATGATGTTGTATTGATTAAAGATGTACGAATAGCTAATGATGCTATAAATTTTTCCATACCAGATGTCAACTCCAACGGCCAATAATTATCAGAATCATACACAATGAATCCATTAATGTTTTTACCATCAGTTTCTAATATCATTGAAAAATCAACTACCTGAGTCAAAATATTATTTATCTCTGCTTCAATTTGAGGTAATGCTTTTGTGATTAACTGATAAGGAATACCATCGCGTTTAATTGTCATCAGGTAATATTCATATCCTCGATACTGAGTTTCGAGTTCTTGTAAACGATTAATCGACTGTTCTGCAGATGCCTTTGTCTGCTCTGCCAACTGAATTTTACTGGCAACTGATAATATGTTGTCTTCAAGATGTTTTATTTCAGATAACAAATCATTTCGTTCAGATGTGACATCGTTTATTTCAATCGTTTTCTGTTCATTATATTTAATATCAGCTTCATGTTGTCGACAACGTTCTAATTTTTCTAAAGCCTGTTCTTTACGTGAAACATGTAACTCAGATTTTGATTTCAGAATTTCCAATTGTTTTTCATAAGATGCAACTTGCCATTGTGCCATCGATTTATCATCTTCCAATTGAGCTAATGATGTTAAATCTGATTCCGCTGTTGATTGACTGATCAATTCTT
>JALRFC010000450.1 GCA_023253875.1 Candidatus Kapaibacterium sp. | reverse complement strand
CCTTTAAACACTAAATCACATGCAGTTTGAAAAGCAATTGAATTTTCAAAGTTATCAGACATTTTAACATAACTTGATCTGCCACTTCGAGAATAAGCATTATCTTTTTCATTTTGCTTATCAACTACTTTTGCCATTTCTTTCATTATTTCTACAACTTGAATTTTTGTTGTAATTCCGTGATGTATCCAATTTGCAATATGTTGAGATGAAATTCTAAGTGTAGCTCTATCTTCCATCAAACCTACGTTATTTATATCTGGTACTTTGGAGCATCCAACTCCTTGATCGATCCATCTGACCACATAACCTAATAAAGTTTGAGCTGAGTTAGAAATTTCTTTATTAATTTCATCTACAGACCAATTTGGTCTATCAGCAGTAGGTATTGTTAAAAGATCATCAAGCTTTGCTTGTTCTCTATTTTTAATTTTTTGTTGTTCATCAAAAATATTTATTTCATGATAATGTAGCGAATGTAAAGCTGCAGCAGTTGGAGATGGAACCCATGCACAATTTGCACCTGCTTTTAAATGTCCAGTTTTTTGCTCCATCATATCTTTCATTTTATCAGGCATTGCCCACATTCCTTTTCCAATTTGAGCTTTTCCAGAAAATCCACACTTTAAACCAATATCAACATTGTTGTTTTCATAGGCTGTAATCCATTTTGAAGTTTTCATGTCACCTTTTTTAATCATCGGACCAGCTTCCATAGAGGTGTGCATTTCATCACCAGTTCTGTCTAGAAAACCTGTGTTTAT
>JALRFC010000044.1 GCA_023253875.1 Candidatus Kapaibacterium sp. | reverse complement strand
GGTGGTGTTTTGCCAATATGCGCGCATGGCTCAAGATTGACATAAGCAATGGCACCTTTGGGATCTTCCGTACACCTGTTCAAAGCATCCACCTCGGCATGCGGACCACCGAATTCTCGATGCCATCCTTCACCAATGATATGACCATCTTTGACTATCGTGCATCCTACGCGTGGATTTGGACTCACTTTGCCGGTACCGCGCAAAGCCAATCGAATTGTGTGTTGCATGAAATCTTCATGTGTTTGCATGGTCATTCACGATGATTGAATTGGAAGAAAAAGACTGCAAAGAAAAAAAGCCCTCCAATCGGAGAGCTTTCTTTCTGCTATATGGCTTATCAACGAGAATAGAATTCGATGACGAGTGGAATTTCACAAACCACAGGAACTTCTTCGCGAGCTGGAAGATGAAGAAATTTGACTGAGAAATCCGCTTTGGATAAAGTCAAATATACCGGAGGAGCAGCAGTTCTGATTGACTCCTGGAATGCTTCCATCTTACGGCTTTTTTCACGAACAGAAACCACATCATTAACCTTCACTTGATATGAAGGGATATTGACAGGCTTACCATTGACCAAGAAATGACCGTGATTGACATATTGACGAGCTGCAGACATGGAGCGAGCAAGGCCTGAACGGAACACCAAAGCATCAAGACGTGACTCAAGCATTTGAAGAAGGATATCCCCGGTATTACCGGTAAGATGAGATGCCTTCTTGAAATAATTTGTCATCTGACGCTCATGGATATTATACTGCAAACGAAGCTTTTGTTTTTCAAAAAGCTGTGTACCGTAAACAGACAATTTTCCACGACGCTTAGTGGAACCATGTTGGCCCGGAGGGCTCTTTCTGCCGGCTCTGTCGCTCGACATGATTTTGCCGGCTTTCGCCGTCATAGGAACACCGATTTTGCGGGATTTCCTTACCTTAGGTCCGGTATAATTCATAGTACTCCTTGTACCACGCTGCGGGATACTAATTCCCGCGCAATATTGATGAAAAACACCATGAAGATATCACAAATGATAATCATGGCTAGTACAATCCGAAAGGGCTACAAATCTAGGGTTTTTTCATGGAACATTCAAAGAGTTTATGCTTTGATAGTGTCTTTCAGCCAATTGGTAACTTCTTCTACATGTCCCGGCACTTTGACTTTTGTATAGATTTGTTTGATTTTACCATCGGGATCAATGATGAATGTAGAACGTTCTACACCCATATATGAGCGACCATACATCGATTTTTGCACCCAAACGCCATATTTTTCACAGATGGACTTATCTTCATCAGAAATCAGATTGAAATTCAATCCATGATCATTGATGAATTTTGTATGAGATTTGATGCTATCAGGGCTAATGCCTATCACATTCACTCCCAATGAAGTGAGCGAAGACATTGCATCTCTGAAATCACATGCTTGTTTCGTACAGCCACTGGTATTGTCTTTTGGGTAAAAATACAGTACATACCATTGGCCCTTTAGATCTTTCGAAGCAATGACTTCATTATGTTGATTTACTCCCTTGAATGCGGGAGCAGCGGCATTCAGTGTAACAGGCATGATATTCCTCAGAATTGTGTTATATGCGAAACTACTCATTCAGTGCATGAATTCATGCACTGCAAAAACTCTTAAAGAAAACGGCGGATGATATGTTCCAATTGATGCGCCTGAACCACACCGGATTGTCTCCAGACTACTTTTCCGTTTTGAAAGAGCATCAATGTTGGCACTGATTGTATTCCATATTGTTGAGCTGTTTGCGGATTTCTATCCACATCCATTGCTATCACTGTTATTGCTTCTCCAATAAGTTTTTTCACTTCTTGAAGAATTGGTGGCATCATCTTGCATGGACCGCACCATTCAGCAGAAAAGTCCACGAGCAATAGATCTTTCTCAGCTATGATTTGGGCAAATGTAGGCATACTGTTTCCGAGAGCATATACATAAAAGTAAGACTGTTCACGATCGAGAATCATTCATAGTGTAAACGAATAGAGTGACATTCTACATCATGTCCATTACGGTAGAATTCGTATCTTCGTACACAATCTTCCTCCTCATACAGTACGCATCCGTTCCACATGAATAATCTTCGGGATCTCGACAAACCCAATTGCAATTGCGGCATTGTAGGCATTTACAATCATCCTCAAGCATCGGTCATGGCTTATTATGCTTTGCATGCTTTGCAGCATCGCGGACAAGAAGCAGCCGGGATTGTTTCTGCACGAAAAGTAGAAGACACCATGCGATTTTCTGCCCATAAAGGGGAGGGTCTTGTCTTGGATGTATTCTCCGCTCCGGATGTACTCACAGAGAAGTTACAAGGATCGATGGCCATTGCGCATAATCGCTATTCCACAACAGGAAGCGGTGGTATTGCAAATGTACAGCCATTTCTTACGAAATATCGTTCAGGAATGATAGCCGTTGCGCATAATGGAAATCTCACCAATACAAAAACGCTTCGGAATGAATTGCAACAAGAAGGTGCAATTTTTCAGACTACAACTGATAGTGAATTATTTCTCCATTTGATTGCTCGCAGTAAGAAAGAATCACAGCTCGATCAAATTCGCGAAGCTTTACGAATCGCCAGAGGAGCTTATTCATTGGTGATCATGACAAATGATTCGCTTATTGCAGCACGCGATCCTTATGGATTTAGACCATTATGCATTGGTAGAAAAAAAGTTGAAGCTGGATGGTCCTATGTCGTCGTTTCTGAAACATGCGCTCTTGATATCATCAGTGCTGAGTATGTGCGAGATGTCAAGCACAATGAAATTATAGTGATTGATGATGAAACTGTGAAGACAGGTGAGATTAAAAGTTATCTCATTGATGATGAGACGCCTTGTTCCAAGCATTGTATTTTTGAGTATATCTATTTTTCTCGACCTGACTCTAGAATTTTCGGACATAATGTCGATAAAGTTCGCAGAAAACTTGGTAAAAATCTCGCAGAAGAAAGTCCGGTTTCTCCTGATTCACCGGAAGAAAAAGTGAATGTCATTGCTGTTCCTGATAGTGGAAATACAGCTACACTTGGTTATGCAAATGTCAATAATGAAATGGGTAATTCATCCAGATATGAAATTGGCTTGATTCGCTCGCATTATGTAGGAAGAACATTTATTGCTCCCGGACAAAATAATCGCGAATTCAAAGTCAAGACAAAGTTCAATACTGTAAAAGGCGTATTAGAAAATAAAAAAGTAGTGGTTGTGGACGATTCCGTCGTGCGCGGTACAACTTCACGTTCTCTTATTAATTTGATACGAGAGGCACATCCAAAAGAAGTACATATGCGCATCACTTCACCGCCAATCACGCATCCATGTCAATATGGAATGGATTTCCCAAGCAGAGAAGAATTGATCGCTAATCATCATGATGAAATCTCCGAGATAGCCTCATCGCTCAATGCAGATTCACTACACTATTTGTCCGTAGAAAAACTTATGCAATCTGTTCCTCAAGAAGAAGGTGTTGGCTATTGCAATGCTTGCTTTACTGGTGATTATCCTGTTCAAATTGATCTCACTGCACATAAACATTCAACTGAAGAATGAGTAAATCTTTTACATCATTGCAAGATCTCGCATCTCTCTTGCCAGCTGATGCAAAACAGAATGATCATATCATCGAAAAGAAAAAAGGCTATGATGGTTCGCAACAGCGCATTGACATCAGGCTAGACAAAAAAGGGCGTGGCGGAAAAATGGTAACCGTGCTTTCCGGCTTTCAATCAAATCCCACTGAACTCGATTCACTCTGCAAGATGTTCAAAAAACTTTGTGGTACCGGTGGCACTGTGCGCGATAATCTCATCGAAATTCAAGGCGATCATCGAAAAAAATTGGATCAAACACTCATCGAACGCGGATATAAAACACGAATGATTGGATAAACAATGTTCTCTTCTGTTAAAAACATACATTTTGTTGGAATCGGCGGTATTGGCATGAGCGGTATTGCTGAGATTCTTATCAATCAGGGATTTTCAGTAAGTGGATCTGATCTTTCCTCTTCACAGAATACAGAGTACTTGCAATCCATTGGTGCCACAATTCATATTGGACATCATGAAGCTCATATTGCAAATGCCGAAGTGGTGGTCTATTCCAGTGCGGTTAAACCACATGAAAATCCCGAAACAATCGCTGCATTGGAACATGGCATTCCCATTATTCGCAGAGCAGAAATGCTTGCGGAAATTTCTCGATTGAATTATACGCTAGCAATTGCAGGAACACATGGAAAAACCACAACGACTTCATTGTGCGGACTTGTATTGATGAAAGGCGGTATTGACCCAACAGTGATTGTTGGCGGTCGTTTGAATGGTTTGGGCGGCACGAATGCTCGACTCGGACATGGTGAATGGACAGTCGTGGAAGCCGATGAATATGATCGCTCCTTCCTACAGTTGTTCCCGACTATCGCAATCATCAATAATATAGAAGCCGAACATCTTGATATTTATGGAACCGCAGAAGAAGTTCAAAAAGCATTCATTGAATTTACAAGCAAAGTTCCTTTTTATGGTTTTGTTGCGGTAGGACTCGATGATGCAGGCATTCGATTAATGTTGCCACATATCAATAAAAAAGTAGTGACCTTTGGTTTGTCTCGACAATGTGATATTCGTGCAATTGATATCATACCGCGTGAAAAAAGCACTGAATTCACTGTTATTTCTCATGGTGAAACTCTCGGTACCGTTCACTTGAATATCCCCGGTGAATATAATGTGAAAAATGCGCTCGCATCCATTACTGTCGGACTCCATCTCGGTATTCCATTTGAGACAATCGCGGAAGCTTTGCATGAATTTGGTGGCGTATATCGTCGCTTTGAAATCAAAGGAAAGGTAAATGATATTCTCGTCGTTGATGATTATGCGCATCATCCCACCGAATTAAAAAGCGCATTGTCAGCAGCGAGATCAGGTTGGAAAGAAAGAAGAATCGTTGCAGTATTTCAGCCGCATACCTATACGCGCACACGAGATTTCTTCAAAGATTTCGGTCTATCCTTTGATGATGCTGACATCGTATTCATCACTGATGTCTATCCTGCGAGAGAGGAAAAAATCGAAGGGATTTCCGGGGAATTGATTGCTCAAGCCGCAAAGAATTCAGGACATAGACATGTGCATTATATCCCGAATCTTTCAGATGTAGATGCTAAAATTCGAAGCATCATGCAGGATGGTGATTTGGTAATCACACTTGGTGCTGGTGATATCACAAAACTTTCCGATCGCTTACTGAATGCCGAATAAATCTGCGCAATGCTTACGGAAGCGTGTGGCAAATTCATAGACATCTTTGAAACTATTATACAATGGCGCAGGTGCCATGCGTATGATATTCGGCTCTCTCCAATCTACAATAATCCCATCTGCCAATAATTTGTCAATAACGGTTTTGCCATGCTCATGGAAAAGCAATGACAATTGTGCCCCCCTTTCTGCCGTATCCTTCGGTGTGATGATTTCCAATGGAAGATGTGGCATATCCTCTTTCAATTTCATCAATAATTGTTCCGCATATGCTGTTAATGCATCCCTTTTTGCAAAAACATCCTCAAGTTTCACTCCATCAAAAACATCTAATGATGCACGCAAACTTGCAAGTTGAAATACCTGTGCATTACTGAGTTGCCAACCACTTGCACCATAGGATGGGATAAACCCTTTCTTCATTAAGAATCTCGTCTCTTCTTCATATCCCCACCAACCAGCAAAGCGAGGTAAATCAGGGTTTTGAGCATGTTGTTCATGAATGAAGAGTCCACCAATTCCACCCGGACCGGAATTAAGATATTTATAGGAACACCACACGGCAAAATCGACATTCCAATCATGTAAATGTAATTCGACATTACCGATTGCATGCGCCAAATCGAAACCACAAATAGCTCCCGCATTATGCGCAGCTTCCGTAATTTCTTTCATGCGGAATCGCTGACCTGATAAATATTGTATGCCACTGAACATCACGAGTGCAATTGATTCTGCATTCTCTTTGATTGCATCAATAATGTCTTCATGATGAATGATATGCTCGCCTTCACGTGGCGTGATTTCTATGATTGCATCTTCAGGATCCAATCCATGAAATCGCACTTGCGATTCAATTGCATATTGATCAGATGGAAATGCGCCTGCTTCCATCACAATTTTATATCGCTCTTTTGTAGGTCTATAAAAAGACACCATTGCCAGATGTAAATTCGCAGTGAGCGTTTGCATCGCAACAACTTCACTTGGATTTGCACCAACAATACGCGCAAGTGATTCAGTAACGATTGAGTGATAAGAGAACCATGGATTCTGCGCATGGAAATGTCCTTCGACAGCATATTTGCGCCAATCCATGACTTCTTGTTCCAATAATGGTAGGACACCTCTTGGTTGAAGTCCAAGTGAATTTCCACAAAAGTACAATGCATCTCTACCATCATGTTCCGGAACATAAAATGCATTTCTTTGTGAAGCCAAAGGATCTTTCGAATCCATCAATACTGCATAATCACGCATAGTATTCACTCAATTTCTTGTTCTATTGTGTACAATTACTTGAATTGCTTCAATGGCAGCAATCAAACTCTGCTCTTCCACCAATTCAGTTCCTGCGATATCATAGGCCGTGCCATGATCAGGTGATACGCGAATAATCGGAAGATTAGCCGTATAATTTACACCATGTCCTTGGGCCTGAAACTTCAATGGTATCAAGCCTTGATCATGATATTGGGCAATAATGGCATCATATTTTTTCCAACTCTTGCGAGAGAAAAAACCATCCGCAGGAAATGGTCCGAAGCACTGTATTCCTCTTGATTGCGCAATCTGAATGGCCGGTACAATGAACTGTTGCTCTTCATCACCCAGTAGACCATGTTCACCGGCATGTGGATTCAAACCCAAGATTGCAATCTGTGGATTTGGACAATTAAAATCATTGCATAAGGATGCATGAACACCTTGTATTATATCAGTTAATGATTGAATACTCATAGATGCGGAAACTTCTTTTAAAGGTATATGCACAGTCGCAAGGGCTACTCGAAAAGTTTCATGAAATAACATCATGATTGGATTCGAACCTGGAAATGCATGTTTGAGCCAATCGGTTTGACCACTATATTTCCAACCTTCCGCATTCAATGCATCTTTTGCAATCGGCAATGTCAATAATGCATCCGCTTTTCCATGTGTAACTGAATCAAGTGCAATCTCCAAAGACTCAATTGCAAGTGTTGCAGCATCAGATTGTGATGTTCCTGGACGATACTGAGCATATTGAGTACAAGGAAGTACCGAAATAAGCACCTTGCCAAAATGTAGACTCTGTTCAGAATATGTGATATTCCACTTTTTGCATAATTCTAGGCAAGTATCTTCATTGATTGCAATGCTAAATTGCATATCAGGGAAGACATGTTGCGAGAATGTGCGAAAGAAAATATCTGTTGCGATGCCATTGATATCACCGCATGAAATCATCACATGCATTGACCAGTACCTAAAAAAAAAGGCAACTAAAACAGTTGCCTTTAAAGATTCAATGTATTTGCATTATTCTGCTGAAGCATCGCCACCATCAGCAGATGCTTCTGCTGAATCAGTGGTAGCATCATCACCTGCAGGTGCTTCTTCCACAGCTGTTTCAGTTGTTTCGGTCTGGATTTCAACAGCATCAACCGGAGCTTCAACTGTATCTTCGATGACTTCTTCAACTTCCGGTGCTACTTCTTCAACAATAGGAGCAGCAACTGGTGCAACTGCTTCTACAGGAGCTGAAGTTTTAGCTTTTGGAGCAGGAGCGGCTTTCTTTTTGCGACGAACAACACCATCTTGAGCAGCTGAGAAATCAACCAATTCAATAATTGCTATACGTGCAGCATCTCCACGACGTGGTGAAAGCTTGATAATACGTGTATAACCACCATCGCGTGTTGCAACTGCAGGAGCAATTGTATCAAACAATTCTTGAAGAACTGCTTTATTGCGAATGAAACGGCCAACTTGTCGGCGTTGCACGAAATCTTTTGAAACTGTTGCAACTTCGCCTGCCTTATTAGGGCGAGCATTTGGCAAATTTCCGTTTTGTTCATTGCGAAGAGCAATGCGAGCGCGAGTAATCAATGACTCAGCGAATGGACGGAGTTCTTTTGCTTTTGCTTCTGTTGTTACCAGTTTCTTATGAAGAAAGAGATCTGTTGCAAGGTTGCACATAAGAGATTTCTTATGGCTCCAGGTGCGTTTGAGCTTTCTTCCTACTCTGCGATGGATCATGGTAATTCTCTCTATTCTATCGTTGTATTATGCTTCTGATTCCGCGGCTTTTTGCTCTTGCACATATTTGTCTATGTTCATGCCAAATGCAAGGCCATGAACACGGACAATATCAGCCAATTCAGAAAGTGATTTACGGCCAAAATTTCTGAATTTGAGCAAATCTTGTTCATTTAATGAAACAAGTTCCGCGAGTGTTTTAATATTTGCCGCTTTGAGGCAATTGTGAGCTCTTACTGACAATTCAAGTTCATCTACAGGTGTGAAGAGAATGCGTCTCATACGAGCTTTTTCTGCTTCTTTTGCTTCTTCTTCAACGACTTCTTGAGCTTCCATTTCTCGACGCATTTGCTCGAAATTCACGAAAAGCATCAAGTGATCTTGAAGAATTGCAGCAGCTTCCTGAATGGCTTCTTGAGCTGTCAATGTTCCATCTGTATATACATCAAGTGCGAGTCTTTCATAGTCTGTCTTTTGACCAACACGGAATGGCTCTACTGTGTAAATAACATTTTTGATGGGAGTAAATATCGCATCAATCGGAATCATTCCCATTGGATATTCGGAGCTGTTTTGTTCTTCTGAAGGAACATAACCTTTTCCTTTTCCAATACGGAACTCAACGTCGAATTCTGCATCTGATTCAAGCGTTGCGATATATTTGTCAGGATCCATCACTTCAATATGAGGTGCTGCAGCCTGAATGTCTGCCGCTGTCCATATTTTTGGACCTTTCATCTTGAAGGATATTTTGGTGTTTTTCTTATCAAGCAAGCGGAAACGGACCTCTTTTAGATTGAGGACGATTTCACACATATCTTCTACAACACCTGGGATTGTCTCAAACTCATGCAATACATTGCCGATTTTCACACCAACAATGGCATGTCCGGGAATGGATGACAAGAGTACTCTGCGCAGAGCATTGCCAATCGTTACGCCATAGCCTTCTTCGAGGGGCTGGAGTACATAACGACCCTGATTTGCTATCTCTGTTTCTTCGATTTGAACCCGTTCGGGCATTTGCATTGAAGTATTCATTCTCTATCTCATTCATGGTGGCTACCCAAAACGGGAAGCCGGGTGAGAGCAATCGTTAATTATCTCTGTGTTACCACAGTGCACAATGCCTGCATCAAGCAGGCATCATGTTCTTCCGATTATGCTGTCGGGATCGATTAGACTCTTCTGCGCTTTGGTGGTCTACAGCCATTATGCGGTAAAGGAGTTTTATCGAGAATATTTAAAATCTCGAGTCCTGCCTGAGCAAGTGCACGAATTGCAGCTTCACGACCTGAGCCGGGTCCGCGTACAATTACTTCCACTTTGCGCAAGCCCATTTCATGTGCTTCCTTGGCTGCACGCTCTGCAGAAACCTGTGATGCATACGGCGTATTCTTCTTGGAACCACGGAAGCCATTACGACCTGCTGATGACCAAGTGAGAACATTCCCATAAGTGTCGGTGATTGTCACGATCACATTGTTAAATGTTGCACGGATGAGTGCTTTACCGTGTATGTCACTGACGGTTTTTTTCTTTACGCGCTTTTTAATTGCCGCCATAATATTCGGAATTTGAGGTTAATAATGCTATTACTTCTTGGCTGCCTTCTTCTTACCGGCAACTGTCTTACGACGACCTTTTCTCGTTCTGGAATTGGTACGTGTACGTTGACCGCGAGCGGGCAATCCACGACGATGACGCAATCCGCGATAGCAACCAACATCCATCAAACGCTTGATGTTCAATTGGATTTCAGAACG
>JALRFC010000449.1 GCA_023253875.1 Candidatus Kapaibacterium sp. | reverse complement strand
CACGCAATATACAGGAAGCCATAGCGGCCAGACTGAAAGCTGAGGGTGTGCCGAAAGACATCATTCTCAGAACAACGGGAATCAATCAAGACATCTTCCATAAATTGTGATTCAAAGCCGTCCCCGTGACGGCTTTTTTGTTTTTTTAACGCAACTTTTCACTAATCATGGGCGTTAAGCGTCTTTTCGCAGTCCACATTTTCAATCATCGTAAAAACACTCAATCATGAATTTCACAAAGCTCATTTTCACGGTATTTGTACTTTTTACATCCATTTCTCTATCTGCTCAAAACACGGTCATTCGCGGCATCGTGATTGACAGTTCCTCAAAAGCACCAATTCCCGGCGTTCGTGCCGCGCTTCTAAAAGACGGGGAAAGCAAACCGGTCGCGGGCGGAGTAAGCGAAAGATCGGGAATCTTCTTCATCAAAAATGTCTCACCGGGCACATATACCCTCAGCGTGCAATCGATCGGCTATGCGAAATATGCGAAAGCAATTTCCATTCCCGCCGGAAAAGACACCGTCAAAATCGGAACGATTCGTTTGGGTGAATCCGGATATCTAACCGATGAAGTGGAAGTAACTGCAGTTGCTAATCGCATTGAAATGAAGGGTGATACTACTGAATTCACCGCCGACAGTTATAAAACAGATAAAAATGCTTCAGCCGAAGATCTCGTTCGCAAACTTCCCGGTATGGAAGTGGATGCTTCCGGTTCCGTGAAATCTCAGGGCGAGCAAGTTCGACGTGTACTCGTGGATG
>JALRFC010000448.1:497-767 GCA_023253875.1 Candidatus Kapaibacterium sp. | reverse complement strand
GCATTAAAATGCGGTACACATTTGTCATAATGTTCACCTGAATATGTATTGAATAAATATATTTTTAGCAATAAATAGATGATAATTGGACAGAATTGTGGACAATTATGCCAATTACGAAATGCAACCTAAGAAAATTGCGGTAAATACAAGGCCTATGAGGGATAATAACACAAAAATAATATGCTACTTTTCAGTAAAGAAAGTAGAGTGTACACTAGTAACTACAAAAAACATACCCTTTTCAATTTCTTATGAAGTTTTTTTTAT
>JALRFC010000448.1:0-487 GCA_023253875.1 Candidatus Kapaibacterium sp. | reverse complement strand
TAGTGTATTTCGCCATTCTTGTCGAAAAACTCTATATAGAGCAATGCATTCGCTATCGTCAAGCCCATGAAACCACCATTTGTGGCTGAAAATATGGTATTGACTCCCCATGAAGTATCTCTGCTTCCTCCACCCGCACCGGAAATGGCTTGGAAGAATATATCATCAGGATGCTTGATCAATTGTACATCATGATCATGACCTGATAGATACATATCCACAGCATACTTGTCAAGTATTGGCTTGAGCTTTTTTACCATGAATGTTTGATCGCCATAGACCCCATGCGAGCGTATCATGTGATGTCCAACCACAATTTTCCACTTGGCCTTCGATGCTGATAATGCATTGTCAAGCCAATTCAGCATCTCCTTATCCTTTCCTGAAACCATTAGATTAGTGTCAATCATGAAAAAGTCATACAAATCATTGTCCTTTTCTTTGGGAATCACATAATAGTAATGTGGAAATTTCCAGCGTAGATTCT
>JALRFC010000447.1 GCA_023253875.1 Candidatus Kapaibacterium sp. | reverse complement strand
ATTGGCATAGCCACCACCACCACCAGCGGCACAGTCTCCATCCAGGCCACAGCAATCTCCAACACCACCACTCAACGACGATCGAAATTCTGCAAACGCCAATCGAGCTAGTTCTGGTCTATGCTCTCTCCTTGCCAAAATGATTGACGCTTCATCCACCCAATATCGTTCCTTGTCGTCATCATTGTTACTATCGTCGACACGCAACGTTACCAGATCTCCAGAGCCGTCCAACGTTGAATATTCCTCGTCCGTAAGTACCCATTCTAACAGACGGATTGCACGATCGCGTTGACGACTTCGTTTCAATCGTTTCTCGCCTTTGCTTAACGTATTTGGTTGCTTTTTGAACACCGACGTATATCCGTGATTGTTATCAGTGTCACCATCAGGTAAAACGAGTGAACAGAATCCTCCTTGACATAATGGCATTCTTCTTCCAACGCACTCGTCCAGTTCGTTCGTTCTTTGTCAGCAATTATGGATTGAAAAGGGTCTCCTCTTCCTGCTACACTCGGCAGCCAGAGAAGCTTCTTTCTTCACTATTCTTAAGAAGAAGCGTTTGTTTGATCATGGTGGTGGTGGCAGTTTCGTGCAAAAGTGTGCTCAGTCTTTTTTGTTTGAGCAATTTTTCACTAGAGGACTCAACAATATGGCCATTATAACGAAGTTCTTCTTGAAAATTCAAAGATTTGTTTTCTGCCTATAGTAAAATGGCGCCAACCGCCACCTGTCATCTCCGCCTATCCCTATCCCCTTATCTACTTCT
>JALRFC010000446.1 GCA_023253875.1 Candidatus Kapaibacterium sp. | reverse complement strand
ATGCATGAGCTTTGGCGATGCAGTATACTCACCAATGACAAAAGCCGCGATTGATGTGGCACATTCGCTTAATTGTGTAATGATTGCTTCTGCAGGGAATGATGGGAAAACAGGCAAACGCTATCCTGCGGGCTATGAACATGTGATTGCGGTTGGAGCAACAAATCAATTCAATAATCGCGCGCCCTTTTCTTCCTATGGCTCCAGAATCGGCATGGTCGCTCCCGGTACTGGGATCATGACGACGGCAAGGCGCGGTGGGTATCGCTCATTTCAAGGTACATCGGCTTCTGCGCCGATTATTGCTGGAACTGCGGCTCTGCTTCTCAGCGTGAATCCTGCTGTAAACAATGATGATATATCCGGCATGCTGCTTTCTTCAGCAAAGGATTTGGGTGAAATCGGTTGGGATATTGAATATGGCGCAGGACTTGTCAATCCACTGAATGCACTTGGCAAAAAGGGTCGCTATGAAGCGGGGATTTCGTTTCCAAAACGCGATGCAATCATCAATGTGAAGAATCAGAAAGAACTCGTCATTATTGGCTCGACGATGATTCCTATGTTTAGCTCTTGGTCTTTGGAATATGGTATTGGTAATAATCCAAGTTCATGGAATCCCATTCTCCGATACAACCAAGACCGCGTTTTGAATGATACGCTTGGAATCTTGAGCATCGTTGATTCTTTGTTGAATACAAATCTTGTACTGCGTTTGACATTATTCCAGAATGATCAATCTACAATTGAATATCGCAATGACATCATGCTGA
>JALRFC010000445.1 GCA_023253875.1 Candidatus Kapaibacterium sp. | reverse complement strand
GCCTATGATCTAAGTTTAGATGCTAATGTACAAAATTTATTTGATTATGCTAAAGAGCGTGGACGAAATGTTTCTTATGCACAAGCAGATGTTCTAAAATTAGAAATAAATAATGCAGACCTCTTATTTATAGATACATGGCATACTTATAGTCAACTTAGACAAGAACTAAATATTCACGGCAATAAAGCCAATAAATATTTAGCATTTCACGATACACATACTTATGGTACTAAGGATGAAGATGGTGGTAAAACAGGACTCTTACCAGCAATTTTAGAATTTTTATCGGAAAATAATCATTGGAAGATAAAGCTGCACAAAACAAATAACAACGGCCTTACAGTTTTAGAAAGAAATTAGCCCCCTTAGCTCATGCTTGGTTAGAGCAGCGGACTCATAATCCGTTGGTGCGCGGTTCGACTCCGTGAGGGGGCACCAAAATATTAACCCAGCTTAGGCTGGGTTTTTTTGTTGCAAAAAAATTATATTGAACTATGAGTTCTAGTTTGCTATAATATTTATTCTGTGTTTAGGAAAAGGACTATGAAACAAGAAAGAAAATATGTTGTAGCTTTTCAACATCCTCAAGATGAGGGTATTGACTTGGAAATTATCTGGGCTAGTGATCCACTTGATGCAATGTTGCATTTCTTAGATTATGATCATGTCCCAGAGGGTATTGATGATGCCTATGAACTACAGCAGTGGTTGTGGGATACTGAGGAATCATTAATTAATTATATTGAGGTGTAAATGGCCAAGGGCAAAACTAGTAGTAAAAGCG
>JALRFC010000444.1 GCA_023253875.1 Candidatus Kapaibacterium sp. | reverse complement strand
TAACTCACCAAAATTAGGTGAGAGAAGTTTTTGTCAGGCAATGATTAAAATAAATCCTGCATTTGAAGAAAAATTAAAGTATAAATCACCAAGAAAAGAAATTAAACTTGCTGATGTTATTTTTCCTTATGTAGAATTTCAAACTACAGGATTTCAAAAACTATTACTCTATTTTAAATCTAAAGTGATAACTGATACCTATAAAGTATTTTCAGAATTACCATTTGATACTCTTACTGCAATAGAAGGACATTACAATGTCTATAAAACAAAAGGAGTTCAAAAGAATCTAAACATTAATCACAAAGGATTTGAATTTGTATTTGGTACTGGTGGTATTCATGGTTGTATAGAATCAGGAGTATATAAAGCTGATAATGAACATGATATATTAGATATTGATGTAGCTTCTTATTATCCTAATTTAGGTATTCAGAATAAATTATATCCTGAACATTTAGGTGTAGAGTTTTGTGATGTATATGAACAGAGATACCACGAAAGAGGTAATTATGCTAAAGGTTCTGTACTCAATAAATCTATAAAGCTTGAGTTAAATGGTGTGTATGGTAAAAGTAATTCTAAACACTCACCATTTTATGACCCTAAATACACAATGTCTATTACTATCAATGGTCAATTACTAATAGTAATGTTAGCTGAAAAGCTTATGGAAGTTAGTCAACTTTTACAAGCTAATACAGATGGTGTTACTATTAAAGTACTTAAATCAGATTTACCTAAAGTAGAAGAAATACTGACATGGTGGCAAAATCTTACTCTCCTTACTCT
>JALRFC010000443.1 GCA_023253875.1 Candidatus Kapaibacterium sp. | reverse complement strand
AGTTCTTATTCTTATTGACAAGATCTATAGACTTTGTGATTACCTCATTTGGCTTACACTTACCAAAATCTGTGTCTTTGGCTTCAATATCGACAGCAAATGCTTTATACATTACTTCGATGATTGTATCATTTCCTGCGCGGTCAACAAATACAACCCATGCACGAGCATCTGTCGCGGGATCAATCACTTTGAGTGACCAATCTGTCTTGATTGTTGTTCCGGCGATGAATTCGCGATCTTTATCATAGTCAAATTCATAATTGTAGCTTGAATCAAGATCCATATAGATAAGCGCAAGATTCGAGCGAACATTCGGATCATCCGGCTTATCGGTTACAACAGCTTCGCCACTACCATCTTCGCCAACTACAGACCCATCGCATAATACTTTCCATTTTGGATCTGGCTTGACAGTATCCTTCTTCTCCAAATCGCCCAATGCAACTGAGGTTGGAAAACCATAAGAGTCATATGAAGAGAATCCATATGCATAGGCTGCAAATGGTGCGCTTCCACGAATACGGAATACGCCGTCTCCATTGAGTTGAAGACGCTTCATGGAATAGTTTTTACCACGCACGGGTATTGCAAATTTGAATCCGGGAGTCGGACCAAATTGAACACTGACCTTTTTCCAAGTAAACTTACCATTCACAACAGTTGCGAATTCGAGATCATCCGGAATGGCTCCATCAGGAGTATTCTCATACACAAGATTTACGAATTGACGGGTAAATGGAAGTGAGCCACCCTTTGCATTCGGAGTAGCAAAAACGATTTCTTTTTGATAT
>JALRFC010000442.1 GCA_023253875.1 Candidatus Kapaibacterium sp. | reverse complement strand
ATTGAGTTAGAAAATGAATTTTTAAGTAAATTGGATGGTTATTTCGGAGATAGATGGCACTCTGTTTTTCAAAATTGGTTTGATGACAGATTTCCTGAGTTAAATTCTTTAAAGTTTGCTGAATTCGATAAATATAAAAAACCAAGAATACAAAATGAATTTAACTAATCAATTAGTTCAATTAATTAAGGAATCTTCTATGAAAGATACTTTGACTCAAATGGTCGTTGATTTTGGTTTTGATGGTGCCGCACAAAGAATTTCTGGTAAAGATACAAGTGCTGGAGAAGAAAAACTAGCTAAAATTGCTTTTGACAACAATCCAATACAATTTCTCGACTTGTTTAGCAATTTGAATATTGAAGAAGTTTACGATAATAACGGAGTTAAAATTAGATTTAGTGACGATAGAGGAAATGTTATTTTCAGATATGACCCTGAAAGTGCCGTTAATTATTGGAAAGAACTTCAAGTTCATCCACATATTGTTTTGGACCCACTGAGAACTGCTTTTAAGGTTATTGATTGGCCAAATGAACATCAATACCTAAAACAAAAAGACAGAGGTTTATTAATCAATTGGTTTAAGAATAATTATAAATTGGATGTTGAAGTGGTTAGAGTTCTACCACTTTGGTTTAGAAGTTTACATCACTAATGTTGAAAGGTGTTGTTGTACTCATTGATAACAACTTTGTTGGGACCGATTATTTTTTCAAGTTCATCTTGTAGTTCAATTATAAAAGTGTCTTCGGATAAATACGAATAACTTTTGTAAGTTACATTCAATGTAATATTCC